>NZ_PNDF01000160.1:0-393 GCF_005887195.1 Pseudoalteromonas sp. S1650
TTAGTGCTGCTTACTATCACTGACAGTGCCGGTAATGTACAAAGTGCGACAGCGACGGTGCAAGCGGATGGCAGTTGGTCTGTTGAGCCAAGTACGGCATTAGCCGAAGGGGATTATACCGTGGTGGCCACCGTGAGCGACGCGGCGGGTAACGAAGGCAGCGATACTGAAACAGGCACCATCGATGTGACGGCACCAACGATTAGCATTGATGCGCCAGCGCTGACCAACGACAATACGCCGACGGTCACTGGCACCTCAGACTTAGCCAATACCTCACTCGCCGTGACCTTTACCGATGCTGATGGTATCAGCCATACCGTGACAGTCACCACTGATGCTTCAGGCAATTGGAGCGCCGAAGCAGGGCAAGCCTTAGCTGATGGCAACTAC
>NZ_PNDF01000161.1:0-304 GCF_005887195.1 Pseudoalteromonas sp. S1650
ACTGAGTTTTGAAAAAATAAACTTTTCTCAAAATTAAGTGTTGACAAAAATAACGGCTTGCGTAGAATGCACAGCCCTTGAGACGCAAAAGTATCTCAAACGTTCTTTAACAATATAAAGCAATCATCTGTGTGGGCACTCGTACAGATTGAGTTCTAACAGCGAAGCTTAGTTTACTAAGTGGAGCAAACAAATTTAGAGTCTCAATTTCTTATGAGTGACTATATAGTCAATTTATACAGAATTAATTGATCACGAAACTTCGGTTTCAAAAAACTATTAATTGAAAATATTAAAAAACTCT
>NZ_PNDF01000162.1:0-680 GCF_005887195.1 Pseudoalteromonas sp. S1650
GGTACATCAGATTTACCTGCCGGTAGCACAGTGACCATCACCCAAACCTTATTAGGCGGTGGCAGTGTGACATATACGGCAACCACCGATGCCAATGGTGATTGGTCACTGACAGGGTTAACCGTGCCGTTAGCGAACCTAGCGTCGATAACAGCCAGTGCATCGGATGCTGCAGGCAATGTACGTACTATCAGTTCAAGTGACTTTGATGGTACACCACCGACACTCACCGTTAATGTGGATGCAATAGGAAATGACAATACACCGCTCATCAGTGGTACCAGTGATGCAGGTGAAGGCGCACAAGTGACCGTGGTCGTCACCGATGCCAATGGTGATAGCAGCACCCTGACAGCGACAGTGGATGCCAGCGGTAATTGGTCAGTGAGTCCAACAACGGTCTTAGCTGATGGTCAATTTACTGTTGACGCCAGTGTGCGTGATGGGGTGGGTAACCTCACAGAAGAAACGGTGACTGGGGTCATTGATACCGTTGCACCAAGCTTAACCTTAACGGGCGTTGGGGCGGGCAGTGATGTGACGCCCACTTTAAGCGGCACAAGTAATGAAATCGGCGCGTTAGTAACTATCACAGTGACTGATAGTAACGGTGTGGTACAAACTTTCTCAGCCACAGTGGGCAGTGATGGAACCTGGACTAACGAAGTGCCAAACGGTTT
>NZ_PNDF01000163.1:0-664 GCF_005887195.1 Pseudoalteromonas sp. S1650
AAGTGGTACATCAGATTTACCCGCCGGTAGCACAGTGACCATCACCCAAACCTTATTAGGCGGTGGCAGTGTGACATATACGGCAACCACCGATGCCAATGGTGATTGGTCGCTGACAGGGTTAACCGTGCCGTTAGCGAACCTAGCGTCGATAACAGCCAGTGCATCGGATGCTGCAGGCAATGTACGTACTATCAGTTCAAGTGACTTTGATGGTACACCACCGACACTCACCGTTAATGTGGATGCAATAGGAAATGACAATACACCGCTCATCAGTGGTACCAGTGATGCAGGTGAAGGCGCACAAGTGACCGTGGTCGTCACCGATGCCAATGGTGATAGCAGCACCCTGACAGCGACAGTGGATGCCAGCGGTAATTGGTCAGTGAGTCCAACAACGGTCTTAGCTGATGGTCAATTTACTGTTGACGCCAGTGTGCGTGATGGGGTGGGGAACCTTACAGAAGAAACGGTGACTGGGGTCATTGATACCGTTGCACCAAGCTTAACCTTAACGGGCGTTGGGGCGGGCAGTGATGTGACGCCAACTTTAAGCGGCACAAGTAATGAAATCGGCGCGTTAGTAACTATCACAGTGACTGATAGTAACGGTGTGGTACAAACTTTCTCAGCCACAGTGGGCAGTAATGGAACCTGGACT
>NZ_PNDF01000164.1:0-316 GCF_005887195.1 Pseudoalteromonas sp. S1650
ATCCTGCATCGCCGACCACTTCTTCTTTAAGAAGCGGCGCTTACAGGCTAACTTATGAAGTTTTCGATGCGCCCGTAGCTCAGCTGGATAGAGCAACGCCCTTCTAAGGCGTTGGTCGAAGGTTCGAATCCTTCCGGGTGCGCCATTTGAAAATATGTAAATGCCGTGGTGATTGTAGCTCAGTTGGTAGAGCCCCGGATTGTGATTCCGGTTGTCGTGGGTTCGAGCCCCATCAGTCACCCCAATTTACTCTAAGATATCGGCGATTAGCGCAGTTTGGTAGCGCACTTGGTTTGGGTCCAAGGGGTCGCAGGTG
>NZ_PNDF01000165.1:0-1062 GCF_005887195.1 Pseudoalteromonas sp. S1650
GTTAGTGGTTAGTGGTTAGTACAAAGTAAAATACATTTCATGTGTAGCAAGTTCTTTGTTTAATTGCACAAAAAATAAAACCATCCTCTCGGTCAACTGATATCTAACTTCTAAAATCTAACTACTAAAAAATCTGACTCCTGATATCTAATCTCTATTATAAAACCATCGCGCGAAATAAATTTCACGCTTACACCGCCGTAGGCGTCACGCTTGCTTGGCGCGTCTTACATTCAGCACCAAACCTGCAAATCAATAAAGAACCAACAAACCACACCGCTCGGCTAAAAACTGACAGCTGAAAGCTGACGGCTTTATTTCTTCCGCCCATGTTGTGCTAAACGCTCTAACTTAGCTTTTAAAGAAGGAGGGGCATCTGCGGCAATGGCGCTGAGGTAATCAGCTGTTTGTTCGCTCATTTGACGTTTAGAAACAGGCTTTTGCTCTGGCTTATTTGTTGCTGATAAGCGCTGCGTAGCCTGTGGGTTTGCAGTAATTTTAATTTGCCCAAGCTCTACCATGCCAGCGGCACGAAAATGCGAAAGCATATCCATTTTTAAGTAATTTAAACGCAGTGCAATCGGTGCCGAAACTGCTTCTATCATCAAAGTACCATCACGGTAATTACTTACCCGGCATTTTTTCGAAAGCGTTTCACCTAAGAACTCATCAAGAATGGTTTGTTGAGAAGACAAGCCTTGGGTTTTACCAGCATAAGATGCTAAGCGACCACTCAAGCCTGCCATAATATCGCCAACAGCCTTTGGCGCGTATCTATCTTTTGCCATTAATCGTCTACCTAAAAGGGTTAATCACCACAAAGAGAATATATCACCTACGTAAATATGAAGCTATTAGGTTCGGGGAACGAGATACAAGATGCGGTTTTGTACAAAGCGGTCATTTATGGCGACAAGATATTACGTACCTCTCATCAATGATGCGCTAAAGCAGGACCTACAAGAAAGCTCGCAAAATAAATTTCACGCCGACATCAAAGACACCTAATCGCACAAAGAGGCTAAGAGGCGCTTCGCTGAAGAGGAAGAAAAAAATGATCCT
>NZ_PNDF01000166.1:0-552 GCF_005887195.1 Pseudoalteromonas sp. S1650
ATACATCATTCCACTGGCCACGATAAAGTAGCGTGAAAATACCATTAACAGCACTGCGCATATTCCATTTTGCAGCATAACTCTCATTGAAGCGCGTTAACCACTGCTTTACTACGTTTAAGTAACGATGCTGCTGCTCAGCACTATCCATAGTTATGATAACTTCAGCAAGTGTTTTACCGTGTCCATCATTATCATCATAAAAGTGGCTATTGTTTACAAATGCATCTATAGCATCAACTACTGCAGGTTGTACCCAAGAGCTAAAATTCACGTCAGCATTATAAAACTCAACATAAAAACCCGCACGCAAATATAAAAACAGCGCTTCTAAATCAACATCTCCACCACCAGCATAAGTCTGTGAGAGTGACTTAGCATGATTTGCAACGGCATACATGTTATCTGAACTATAAACCTGACTCTGAATAGAAGATGGCGCACTAAAAAGTTCATTAATGCAACTAGTACCTTGGCTCTTAAGTTCAGTGATAATTGCACTAGTGCTTGCACTTGCCATCGCAGCTAAATCACAACTGACAAATACGTCTT
>NZ_PNDF01000167.1:0-703 GCF_005887195.1 Pseudoalteromonas sp. S1650
ACTCAGTAATCATGAAAGTAAAGTCACAGCGTAGATATTCCCTCGAATTTAAAATAAAAGTCGTTCAAGAGTCGTTAGACACCACAGATACAGTTAAGATGATCGCTAATAAGTACGGTATTCATCCTGACATGCTATCAAGTTGGAGAAGTCACATGACCTCGAAAAAGAAAACGGCAAAGCCACTAAAGAACCAAGGCCCTGACAAATCATACGCAGATTTAGAACGCCAAATTCGCAAGCTTGAGAAGCAACTCGAAGATGCTCAGTTGGAGAATGACGTTTTAAAAAAGGCGAAGGTCTACTTCGACAGCCTAAAAGAATAAGGTTCGAATATATCCACAAGGTCACAGACGCTAAACGCACAGTGAAGAAGTTGTGCAGTTGGTTATCTGTGTCGCCGGCTGGGTATTATAAATGGTTAAAGCAATTACCAAGCACACGCCATAAAGAGAACAGTTCGTTACTGAAATTTCTAAAGCATGTCAGCGACCAAGAGCACTGCATTCCTGGTTATAGAAAGCTTTGGGAGGCTGCGGTAGCGCATGGCTTTGATTGTAGTAAAGGGCGTGTGCAGAGACTATTACAAAGCGTTGGCTATCGTTCAAAATCAGGTAAGAGACGCTATACAAGTCGCGCGAAGAAAGAAGGTACAATCAAAGCGAGTAATTTATTACGACCCCCGTGAAAGGTTCATACACCA
>NZ_PNDF01000168.1:0-365 GCF_005887195.1 Pseudoalteromonas sp. S1650
GCGTACCATGCTTTTCTCAGGGTTTTAATAACTAACTCGGCGTTGTTTATCCGGCTTGTTACCCAGCCAACAACCTTACGAGAATACAAATCAATGATGACGCATAAATACTGCCAACCATCTTTACAGCGTACTTGTGTGATATCTGATACCCACACGGTATTTGCTGTATCAACATTAAACTGGCGTCGTAATAAATTACTCGCTTTGATTGTACCTTCTTTCTTCGCGCGACTTGTATAGCGTCTCTTACCTGATTTTGAACGATAGCCAACGCTTTGTAATAGTCTCTGCACACGCCCTTTACTACAATCAAAGCCATGCGCTACCGCAGCCTCCCAAAGCTTTCTATAACCAGGAATGCC
>NZ_PNDF01000169.1:0-635 GCF_005887195.1 Pseudoalteromonas sp. S1650
AAACTCAAGTGCTAAGTACTTACGCTTAGCCTCTGGTAAAGCAAGTTCATCAGTACTTAAATTAACCTCATCAACCTGACCATCACCGTCAAAATCATATGACATTTGAATAGCTTCACCTGGGTTATTAAGCACATAGTAAGAACCTTGACCCACGTTATCGGTAATGCCCATTTCTGCAAGCTTTTTAGCTAATACTGGGCCGACATCAGTGTCTTCAACGCTGCGTCCAAGATCACGATAAATAGCGCGTACACCCGCTGACATAGTATCGAACACTTCTTGCTGATAGCCGATAGTAAATTCATCACTGTACATTGGTTTTAATGCAGATGAAGCAATCAACCCTGGTTCAGTAATACCACGCTGGCGCCAACGCCTATCTCGCAGCATATCTCCTCTGCTTGGCGAGCCATCAGCCATTAAACTTGGTGCACCGTTTGCGTCTAGTTCATCTAACTCAAAGTACTCAAACCATTCAATCGAAGCAGATCCTTGGGTGATATTCATGTTCGCAGATACGGGTTGGAAATAACGCCCATATGTAGCAAAGATCTTAGCACTGCCATCACCCGACACATCATAAATAGCTTGCAAACGCGGTGCTATTTGATTGTCAATATCAACGAAGGCAC
>NZ_PNDF01000017.1:0-24915 GCF_005887195.1 Pseudoalteromonas sp. S1650
GTTTATGCGCGTTCTTAATGAGAGTATTGCACGACAAGCAAATCAAGAAGATGAGTGCAAAGGACGCTTTTGGGAAGGTCGCTTTAAATCACAAGCTTTACTTGATGAAGCAGCTCTTGCAGCTTGCCTTGCTTATGTAGATTTAAATCCTGTTAGAGCAAAAGCGGCTGATTTACCTGAGCAATCTGACTACACCAGTATAAAAACACGCATTGAGTCAGCTCAAAATAATAAGCAACCAAAATCACTTATGCGCTTTGCAGGTAAACCACGTAAGCATATGCCTAAAGGTCTGCCATATGAGCTCAAAACATACCTTCAACTCGTTGATTGGACTGGTCGCTCAATACGAGAAGATAAACCAGGGAAAATCCCTGAAGATGCATTACCAATACTTGAAAGACTAAATATTTGTACTGACAACTGGCTTACACTCACCACTTCCTTTACCCGCTCATTTAAAAATACTGCAGGTAAAGAACAAGCAATCACAGCTTACACAAATCACATGAAACGAAAACGGAGAAGCTCTATAGCTAAGAGCCAAGCTTTATTTTGTTAATCTATTAAAACTACAAAACAATACTAATAAATAGCTATTGATATAAATAGAAATATCGACGTTCTGAAATTACTTATGGTATAAATTAAATAGCTAATTTTTCAGACAGAGCAGTAATTAAGTACCAACTCCATACTTTCATCTAGCCGAGATAAATCTCAATTATGCGATACTGCACTCATATCAATAAATAAAATGGGTGTCTTTATTGTTTATGTAAAAATGGATGTCTCTTTAATTACATTTTATATTCTTAGAAAAAAGTGGGTGTCTAATTATATTGTCAAATCACTAAACAACACCTTGCTTTAACATTGCATCTGCAACTCGTTCAAACCCTGCTATATTCGCACCAAGCACCAAGTCGTGTTCAATAGAGTACTGCTTGGCAGTAACTGAAATAGTATTAAAAATGGATTTCATAACTTGCTGAAGTTTTTCATCAACTTGCTCAGATTGCCACTTTTGCATACTGGCATTTTGAGCCATTTCGAATTGGCTCGTCGCCACACCTCCAGCATTTGCGGCTTTGCTTGGCCCTAAGTAAACGTTGTGCTCTTTGAAAATCTTCATTGCTTCAGGTGTAGTTGGCATGTTGGCACCTTCGCACACAGTCAAACATCTGTTTTCTACAAGAGCTTTAGCATCACCTTTAGTAATTTCATTTTGAGTCGCACATGGCAAAGCAATGTCTGCTTCATATCGCCAAACTTGATGACCGTCAGTTGGGTATTGATTGACAGGTGTGAACTCAGCATCTTTATGTTCATTCAAATAATCTCTAAGCTCAGCACCACGTTCACTTTTAAGATGCATCACTAATTTTACGTCAAGCCCATTCTTACTATATAGCGTGCCCTTCGAATCGCTACAGCTAAGAATCACAGCATCGTACTCATCAAGCTTTTTCATCAGATAAAGTGCAACATTACCAGCACCAGACACTAAGCACCGTTTTCCTGTTATAGAGTCGCCTTTCGCATCTAACATAGCACTTAGAAAGTAAGCAACGCCGTATCCTGTTGCTTCTGTTCTTAAAGAAGAACCATTTAGTGATTCAGGTTTTCCTGTTAAAACGCCACTAAATTGGTTTGTGATCCGCTTGTACTGCCCAAACAAATAACCTATTTCCCGAGCGCCAACGCCTATATCACCGGCGGGAACATCTGTATTAGCACCAATATGACGGAAAAGCTCAGTCATGTATGACTGACAAAAACGCATAATTTCATGGTCGCTTTTATCTTTGGGGTTGAAATCAGCACCACCTTTACCGCCACCTAACGGTAAACCTGTCAATGCATTTTTTAAGACTTGTTCAAAGCCCAAAAATTTAACCACACTTTGGTTAACGCTGGGGTGAAATCGTAGGCCGCCCTTAAAAGGACCTAACGATGAACTAAATTCAATTCTAAAACCACGATTAACCTGAACATTTCCAAGATCATCAAGCCAAGGAACCCTAAATATGACTTGCCTTTCTGGCTCTACTAATCGTTCAACAATAGAGTTTTTTTGATACTTATCATTAATCTCGAGATATTGATTAATCGAAGACAGAACCTCTTCAACAGCTTGATAAAACTCCGTTTCATTTGGATTAGAACTCTTTACTGATTTTAACACTTGCTCTATGTATTCCATCACTCATTCCTCTTCAAGCTGTTGAAAATAAGATTCTTACAAATTAAACTCATTTACGTAAAGAATCGATCACTCTTACCTAATCGTAAACACCATTGGCTGCTCACTATCATTTTTCCAATAATAACGTAAAGGCTCACTCTGAGTGTCATAAAACCACACCTCGGCCACCAGCTCTAATCCACTGTTAGCTAACATTAAACTAGATGACAGCTTGCTCTGTACCAATGGTGCACGAAGCAAACACTGGTTATAATCGGCTTTATCGTCGTCGCCTTTAAGACATATGTTTAAAAAGGCTCTGGTGTCACCAATATTCAAATCTACATCTACATCGAGCTCTAATTTACTACTTAAATTAAACTCAGGAGCAATCGTTAAATCATTCATCGTCTCAGGATCCACGCCAGTAGCCGGAGGTGTTGTCTCAGGTGGCGTTGTATCTGTTGTAGGTGCTTGCGTTACATTTGTTCCAGCACTTTCCGTTGCAGAGTCGCCTTCACCACCGCCACCACACGCAGCTAACATTAAGCTTATGATCACTAAAGTATAATGTTTCATAATTATTCTCCTCTTGAAATCACGTTAGCAGGTTTAGCATTGTTGAACCACATTGGCTTTTCTTGCCCTTTTGATTCTGCAAATGCTTTAAAGTCGCTGTATGCATGGGTAATATCTACCCCTTCTTTAGGGTGAGCCCAAGAAGTACCTACTTCAATTGCCCAAGGTAGACCTGTTTCGGTTTGGAAGTAAAAGCCCTGCGCACTGTCAGATGCATCATCAGACTCTGCGAAAGAAAATAGTTGCATATCAAATTTTTCTGTCGGCTGCTGATTCTTAAGGTGAACCTCCCAGCTTCTAGGGTCTTTACCAACCAAGGCTTCACCATGATAGTGTCCATCAGCTGCAAATATGAAAGGATCTAATGTGTACTTAGGTGCATCAGCGGTCGCTGTACCTGGTAATAAATCAATAAACAATGAAAACGTGACTTTACTATTGCTATCACAACCCGTCTCGGTTCTAAAATAATTACAATTAGACTGTTTATCAATGTAATCCCAAGTATCAGGCATAATCACGAAAATAGCATCTTCAGTATTTTGCTCTAAGATCTCGTGCGTTTGTTCAAGACCATTAATCAGTAAACTAGTTTTTTCAGCATTAATTTGGCTACGTAAAATGCGTTTATCATTTGAACCTTCCACAGTCTCATATAACCTAACTGCAAAGCCATTATGAAAATCAGCACCTATCCCAACTAGCTCACCTTCTATTTTGTAACCTGTAGCCACACCATTTTGATCTATAATTGTAGTTCGATAGTTTATAACTAAATCATTGAAGTCATAATCTCCAGAAAATGGCCATTTATCCTCAAATGCAAGTGTTACCCAGCTATTTTCTCCTGGGTAAACTAGGCTTCCCAATGTTGTTACAGAGTAATCTTCTACCTCCCCACCAATAACACCACCAGTTGCTGTAATTGGATTGGTTTCACTACCATCAGTTACACGAAAGCGAGACCAGGTTGTTCCCATAACGGCATCATCTGGAACATTAACCAAAATGCTATTATCGCCTTGGTTTAACCGATATTTAGACACCGTAATTTCATCCGCATCAAATTGGTAATTCTGATCCCAATCAAACCATGCGTATAGATATGTCTCGTCATTTGCAGAGGTAACAATAATTTGACTGGTATTGCCTGCTACCAAATCAGTGACGAACTTAACGCCGTCATCTGATTGATCATCAGGTGTTAAAAGTAAGTCTGAACGTGTATTAATATTCTCGCCATCTACTGTAGCACCTAAGTAAACCAAATTAGTTTGATCTGCATTTGGGTCAAATAAATGTCTTGCGCCACTGTCTTCGAGTGAGGTTTGATAAGGAGCAGGTGCATCACCAAAATCGATTGAATTATCCGTTACCTTTACCTCAGCAATTGCGCAGCGTGCACCATCATTTTGATTTGATGTAGGCCCTAAAGTAAACACCGCAGCAGTTGGCGTGTAACCGTTTACAGGGCTAATGCTAAGGTCTGCTTTGTGTATTTTACCGCTTCGGTTATTACTAAAATAAAACTGTCCTTTTACATCAAAATACCCAGCACCATTCGCTCCGGTATCACCAGCTATATCTAAGTTCGCCACAAAAGTGGGTGTCAGATTATTAAGATCTATTTCGTATAAGTCGCCATTTGATTCAACTGCATACAAAAGGTTGCTATTAGGATGAAAAGCAAAATCATAAATAGCTAACCCCCAGCTAGCTGAACCCGCAACTAAATCAGCTTGATATTCATCAGCAGGCTCTGTCAAATCAATACCGTACAATCCGAATTTGGGATGATACAAATAATATACCGCCTGATTAGTTTCACTATTTACATGGATGTCACCCACATAGAAGTTAGTATCAGGCAGACCGTTAACCACGAGTCGTTCTAGTTGATAATCATCACCAATTTTGACAACACTCTTAGGGCTTTGCTTACTAAAGCCATACATATATTGGTCTTTATAGTTAAAACCCACAGCATTTACGCTTTCATTGTTTGTTTCGTCACTAAAGTTTAATGACGGTGCTAATACTGTCGCTTTAGCAGAGACCAAATCAATTCCAAACATTTGTGCAGGTGTACCTTGTATTAGAAATGCTTTACTTGGGCATTCTTCAAACGGAGCTGCGCTTACATAACTAGTGGCAAGCACTGATAAAAGACAGACGGGTATTTTGCTTTTCATAATTACACTCTCCTGTGGTTATGTAATTATTTAAAGCAGCAATTGTTCCAAAATATAACTCATTAAAAAATAAGGTTTTAAATATTTTTTGTAGATTCTTTTTGCAAGATGCAACTATCTATATCGCAAAATGCAATTCTTTTTAATCACAAAAAACAAATTTACTCAACACAAAAGCATGATGTGCTAGAATTGCTTCAGAAAAAATAATAATAAATGTTAATAATGAACTTTAAAGCTCTTGTTATTCTGCTTTGTACCTTGTCATTTGCATCAATTGCGTCAACTTTACAAGGCCACATTGATGAAGCTAGAACAATAAGCGATTACCAAGAACGCTATAAATATTTAACAAATATAGATAAACGCCTTATTGAATCTGCCAGTTTTGCTGAGCGATTAAGCTTTAATGTTAGATTAATTCACGTTCATATACACCTAGGTCAGTTTCAACAGGCGCAAAACATAGTAGAAGAACTTGAGTCTTCTCCAAAATATAAAAGTGACACCTCTATTTATAGCGAATTATATTTAGTCAAAGCTCGATTGGCATATAGCGCAAATAAATTAGAATCTGCAATTCACTTATCTCAACAAAATGTCGCGCTGTTTCAGCGTTTGCAACTCACCGATTACGAAATTGATGCCGTTGCGAGCCTTGTCAGTGCTTATCATAATGCAGGTGAATATCAAGCAGCCTTGAACTTGCTTGAGGTTTATATTCACGACAACAATCGAGAATTATCCTTAAAGCAAAAAGAAATGCTCTACCATGGTTATTCGCGTAATCTTGAACAGTTAGACCGGTTAACCCTTGCCCTAGAATATAAGCTAAAACGCCGTGAAGTTATTCAGCAAATGTCGCCGTCTATTTCATTACAAGCAGGTATAAGTTATTCAATTGCCCAAAGTTATTTAGATTTAGAACAATACGAAAAAGCAAAGAGCGAGTTTATTACAGCCCTTAGTTTTGATAGGCAAACGGGTTCACTGTCTGATATCGGACATAGTTTAGTTAAGCTATCCCAATGCGAATATGGACTTAAAAACTACCCTGCAGCACTTGCATACGCACAAGAGGCTAAGCAGGTCTTCGCTAGTTATAACAGTACGCGAAATACTGCCTGGGCAAACCATAATATTGCGATAAATTTGCTCGAAATAGATAAACCTGACCAAGCATTAAGCATTGAAAAACAAGTGCTCATTGAAATCAAGCAAGACGATCACTTATATATAGATGTATTACTTACATTAGCTAAGCTGTACATTGGCTCTACTGAGCACGAACAAGCTAAACATTATGCTGAGCAAGCCTACCAGTTAAGTAAGCAAAAAAATAAGCTGCAAAAGCAAATCATTGCCCTAGAACATTTGATAACTGTGACAGAAAAACAAGCTGATTATAAACAAGCCCTGTCGTATCAACGTGCTATTACAGAGCTTGAAAAAGGCTTTGCCCGTAACAACTACAACCACCGTTTAGCTGAGCTACAAAACTCCATTGCAATGCGCGACCGCGATTTAGCAATACAAGATTTAAAACTCCAAGACAATGAAAAAAGCCAAGCTATTGCCGCACAACGTCAAGCTATTTTATACAGCGTCTTATTATTTAGCCTGCTTTTAGCTGCAATGGGCATTGCTTTATTAAGAATAAGACAGAGAAAACAGCTTATTGAACAGCGCCGAAATTATCTGGATAAACAAATCAGTCAACGTAGTAAGTTATTATCACAAGTAGCTCACGAACTAAGTGGTCCATTAACAGGGTTGCGCTTACACCTTGAAACGCTTCAAGCAGGCCTAACCCAATTTAATGAGCTTACATACGAAAAGCTTAACCAAAAAATCACCGACATGGCAACTTTAGTGACTGATTTAAATAAAGTTTCACTTTTAGAACAAAGCAGTTTTCAGCTCAACGTAACAACAATTAATGCGGCTGAGTATTTCCAAAGTTTACACGCAGATATGCTGATCCAGCTTGAAAAATTTGAAGTGACATTTACACAAAATGTTGCTGATGAACTAAGTTTTGAGTGCGATGCAACACGGCTTTCACAGTTATTTGCAAACTTAATCAGTAATTCGCTTAAGTACACAAATCACCCTGGTAAGATTAATTTGACGATTAGCCAAAACCAAACACAGCTTTTAATCTGCTATGAAGATTCATCCCCTGGCGTCAGCGACGAGAGTTTAGCAAAGATTTTTGACCATCTTTATAGAGTGCCTGACTTAAAAACAGTGAAACAGTCAGGTTCAGGAATTGGGCTTGCGATAGTAAAACAAATTGTCGAAGCCCATAACTGGCGTATTACAGCAGCTCATAGCGAACTGGGTGGTGTCCGCTATGACTTAACGATTGCTATTTAGTTGATTTGTCTGACCATTCGAACGCGCCAACATCGCCAGGAAATACAACCGGTGATTCAATACCGTCTTTGTTTACAGCCGCAACACCAAAATAGTAGTTATCGATAACAACATTTTTAAGGGTTGCTTCGGTTACCTTGCCTACATCGCGGCTAAACTGCCATTGTGGCTCACTGGTATAACGCCAATAGATTTTATAACTGACCACCGTTGGATCATCACTTTTATGCCACGCTAATGTTGTACTCGGCTTTACTGCACCTGAAATACTAACACCCGTTGGTGGCGCCGGAGCCCATGCCATTGATGCCATTGTTACTGCATTGAGTGACGTTAATTTCGCTGCATAGGCAAAATCAACATGGTCAATGGTGTCACCATAAGTAATACCATTTTCAGTACGTAAGTCTTGATGCTGTTGATTATAGTTTTCGTTTGTCTCCATAATACGCACAGCGGCAAAGCCAACATCGTTAAATGGACGGTGATGCCCTCCTCGACCAAACCGATCGAGTCGATATACCAACATGGTATCTAGATTCTCGATGTAACGATCTGCGATTGTATCTATGTAGCGCGCAAGGTTACGACTTGCTGAGTCAACCTCGCCCCCCGTAAAACGGCGTTTATGAGCCTGGTCTTTCGTTTCAATAACGCGTGTGCCTTCAGAGAAAATACGTGCAGTTGTGTTATCTGTTACACCATTAATGCCCGTTGAATTACCAATCATGTCATTGTTTAAAACACCATGAACACGCCAATCATGCTCTTGTGCATATTTAGCTAAGATTTTACCGCCAAACAAGCCTTGCTCTTCACCAGATAATGCTGCGTAAACAATTGAGCCGTTAAATTTATACTTTGATAAAACTCGCGCCGATTCAAGCACGCCAGCCACTCCAGATGCATTATCGTTAGCCCCTGGCGCATCTGAGATATAGTCCATAACATCAGACACTCTCGAGTCAATATCACCCGACATTATAACCATACGATTTGCATCAACTTGACCACGCTGTATAGCCACAATATTGACCACGTCAACCGGGTTTGGAATACGCTTTTCACCGGAGATAGTGTCTTTTACCTCGATGATTTCTAGGCAGTTACCGCAAGCTTTAGATATCGCCTCAAATTCAGACTTGATCCAACGTCTTGCAGCACCAATACCGCGCGTATCTGATTTCGTCTCAGAGAGAGTATGGCGAGTGCCAAAATCAACCAGCGTTTGAATATCTTGCTCTATACGTGTTTTAGAAACAGCACTTGCAATATCATGCAAAGCTTGTTGATCTTTATATTGAGGTGTTGTGGCATGAGCTGCCGAGACCAATAACAGCGATGAGCTAAACAAAGCACCCGTTGTTGTTATTTTACGCTTTAACATAGTTTCACTCCTTCAATGAATCATTAAAGGCTAACTAATATTTCATTTCGCGCAATAGTAATGCGTTAGAAAACAAATTAATAGGTTAAAACATTTTTCCGATAAAGCTATTAATACTATTTAATATTTTTAGTGCCTGATAACTTTATTCCCTCGTTATAAAACACCAAGCGATTACCCCCTTCATACTTAGCTTTGTACATAGCTTTATCTGCACACTGTATTAAGAATTCTGCATCACCATAATGCTCTGGAAATAGAACTGCACCAATACTTGGGGAATAACACAGTTCATCATCATTAAAAACTAAAGGCTTACATATTTCACGACTTAGTTTATCAGCAATTTTTATTACATCAGCTTTGCGTTTTACACTTTTTACAACAATTACAAACTCATCCCCTCCCAAACGCCCAACTATGTCGTCTTTATCCAATACATGGCGAATTCGCATGGCAATAGTTTTTAATAGCTTGTCGCCAGCACTGTGGCCGTGAATATCATTGACTTGCTTGAAGCCATCAATATCGATAAACAATACCGCAATAATTGCAGAAATAGTATTAGCAGTGGATAGTGACTCCTCTAGTTGGGTAATTAAAAAGCTACGATTAGGGAGATTAGTGAGTGGATCGTGCCCAGCCATGAATATGAGTTTTTGCTCAAGCTTTTTCTGTTCTGTTATATCATGAGCAATCGCCACTCTGACTTGCTTTTCTTTTGACCAATAGACAGACCACAAAACATGGACCACAGTACCGTCTTTTTTCACCCACCGATTTACAAACCTTGGATGTAGATTATCTGTCATTATCTGATTGATAGCATTAATGGTTTTTGCTCTATCCTCAGGGTAAACAAAGTCTAACATCTTTTTGTTTATAGCTTCTTCGAGCGTATAACCAAATATGGTTTGAAAAGCTGGATTAGTAAACAGCAAGGTGCCTTTTACATCTACTACGCAAACAGCATCAAGTAATAGCTCAATAATATCTGACAAATAATCTGAGGTATTTTTGTTCATACGCAACTTTTAGGCTAGCACTATACTGAGTATAGACGAAACCTAACAAGTCACTGAAAGTTTAGACCTTGGGTGGATATAACTTTTTGCTAAGCCATGCAGATATGGCACTAAATATTGCGATACCAGTAAAATCTGCAATTAAATCAACAAAGTCTAATGTTCTCGATTCAATAAAAAATTGGCTTAGCTCTTCTAAAATCACAAACGTACTCACAATCAACACAGCTAAATAAATAGGCCGTCCAGCAAGGTTCAATGTTTTAAACTTAAAGGCAAGGTTTATGAATAACGTAAGTAGTCCAAATAAGCAAAAATGCCCCAACTTATCACCGTAAGGAATGGCAGCAACGAGTTCGAAAAACACCGACTTTTGACCAGTATTGGCAAGATAAATAACCCAACCAATAAAAGCGAAAAAGCCGATAGCAATTAACACCAGAATACGTTGAAGCATCTTTTATGGCGCCATATGTGAGGTTAAAAATAAAAATTGGTAGGCAATCACTTTATTCCAATAGTGCCAGTCATGAATACCCGGACGCTCAACATAGTCATGGCGGATGCGCATTTTTAACATCGCCTGGTGTAGCGCTCGGTTTTGCTCAATAAAAAAGTCATCAACGCCTATATCAAGCATAATAGGTAAGGTATCAGCGCCCTTTTTCCATGCCGTATTGCCAGCAGCAATTTTATGGAGGTTGTTAATAATGGCAATGCTATCCCATTTTTCTTTGTTTTCAGCATAACTGCCGAGTACTTTTTCAAGGTCAAACTCTGCACTAAAGGGCCTAACATCAACCCCAGCAGATATCCCTGAAACTGCTGCAAACTGGTCTGGGTGATTTATTGCAATGTGTAAGGCACCAAAGCCACCCATTGATAAGCCTGTTATTGCACGGCCACTTTTAGACCGATTAGTCGAATATTCAGAATCGATATAATTTAGTAAATCGTCTGCAATGTAGGTTTCGTATTGCGAGCTTTTGTCGATATCAGAATCGAGATACCACGAACCGAAGTTGCCATCTGGGTTAACAATGATGACATCATATTGGTCTGCCAGTTTTTCTATGTTTGTCAGCTTAGTCCAATCACTGTGATTTCCACTGTAGCCATGTAATACATAGATAACATTGTATTTTTTTGAGTCCTGATAGCCATCAGGTAATGTCACCGTTACAGGTTTCTCGATGGCAGTCTTTTTGCCCTTAAATATGTGGGTGTCGGTTTGGTAGGCACAAAGCGGTAAGCTAAAAACGAGGGACAGCGTACAAAGCAACTTTTTCATCATTAATTCCTTTTTCTTATTATATTTTCATTTCTTACACTAGATGTAAATAACTGAATAGTAATTAGATTTTAATCTTAGTTTTTAAATTAAATGAACTGCTAAAAAACTACTCAAATGGTATAGTAAGGCCACTTTGATTTTTAAAAAGCGTCGTGTATGTATCGTTTATTTGAACGGATGACTAATCCGTTTCCTAAAGAACAACCTTCTCAACCACCTAATAGCTTATTTGCTTTTTGCCGTCATTATACCCGTGGCATGGAGCTTTCATTGCTGCTGATGTCGTTAAGTGCCGCAGCACTCGCTATTTTAGAAGTATCGCTATTTAGTTACATGGGCCAACTTGTCGATTGGCTTGGCGAATATACTCCTGATACCTTATTTGTTGAGCAGCAGGCTGAACTTACAAGAATGGCAATTATGTTGCTAGTCGTGTTACCCATTGTCGTATTTTTTCATTCAGCAGTGTTACATCAGGCGCTGCTTGGCAACTACCCTATGTCTATCCGTTGGTTAGCACACCGTTATTTGCTTCGTCAGAGTGTTAGTTTTTATCAAAACGAATTTGCCGGCCGTATTGCAACTAAAGTGATGCAAACCTCATTAGCTGTTCGTGAATCGGTGATGAAACTGCTCGATGTACTAATGTATATCGTGGTCTACTTTGGCGCCATGGTATTTTTGGTCGCAGAATCTGACTGGCGTTTAATGTTGCCATTATTAATTTGGTTAGTTCTTTATGCCGCTATTCAAATGTATTTTGTACCAAAGCTCAAGAAAGTAGCCAGCTCGCAGGCTGATGCGCGCTCAGAAATGACCGGACGTGTAGTTGATAGCTACACTAACATTTCTACTATCAAATTATTCTCGTACACACAGCGAGAAGAACAATATGCAAAAGATAGTATGGATGTGTTTTTACAACCGGTATATAAGCAAATGCGCTTAGTTACTAGCCTAAACTTCTCTATCAACACGCTAAATTACTTATTGGTATTTAGTATTGCGGCCCTCTCTTTATATCTATGGTCAATTAGCGCCATCAGTGTTGGAGCTATCGCCATTGCGGTGAGTTTATCACTGAGACTAAACGGTATGGCACAGTGGATCATGTGGGAGATCAGTAGCCTATTTGAAAACATTGGTACTGTTGCTGATGGTATGAAAACCCTATCAACACCGATTGAAGTGGATGATAAAGAAAACGCAAGCACTCTTACTGTTAATGAAGGGTCGATAAGCTTTGAGAATGTGCAATTTAACTATGGTAAAGCTGCCAACGAGACCCTCCGCGGCCCTGTTATCAATGGCTTAAATTTAGATATTAAACCGGGTGAGAAAATAGGTTTAGTAGGTCGCTCTGGTGCAGGTAAATCTACCTTAGTGAATTTGTTACTGCGCTTTTATGATGTTGACTCAGGCACAATTCGCATTGATGGTCAAAACATCGCTGAGGTAAGCCAAGAAAGCTTACGTAAGCACATTGCGATGGTGACGCAAGATACCTCGCTGTTACACCGCTCAGTAAAAGATAACATTCTTTATGGCAGACCCGATGCTACTGAAGATGAAATGCTTGCGGCCGCAAAGCAAGCAGAAGCAATTGAGTTCATCGAAGACTTAGAAGACAGCAAAGGCAATAAAGGCTTTGCCGCACAAGTTGGTGAACGCGGTGTGAAGCTTTCTGGTGGTCAACGTCAACGTATTGCTATTGCACGAGTCCTTCTAAAAGATGCACCAATTCTAATCTTAGATGAGGCAACCAGTGCCCTTGATTCTGAAGTAGAAGCCGCAATTCAAACTAGCCTAGACGATTTAATGACCGGCAAAACAGTTATTGCCATTGCGCACCGCCTATCAACTATTGCGCAAATGGATAGACTCATTGTGCTTGATGAAGGTGGCGTGGTTGAACAAGGCTCACACGAGCAATTAATTGCCCAAGATGGCATCTATGCTGCCCTATGGTCACACCAAACAGGTGGCTTTATTGGCGTTGAGTAGCTAGGTTTTCAGTATTAAAAAAGGCATTGTATGAGCATTCATTCAATGCCTTTTATATATGTTAGCAATGCTGTTTAAATCAAACGTAAACCAATTAAAACAAGCATCACACTATTTGCCAAAGCAGCGATTAAAAAGAAATAGCTGCGTGGGCTTGGATTCTTCTCAGTTGCTACACCATAATACAGCAGCATATGAATGATCCTGGCTATCACATACAACCAAATACACAGTGCAAACGCACTACTGTTCAAGTTTAAAAAGAACCCAAGAAATACGCTACCTAAAAATAACGGGCTATTTTCTAAGGTATTCATAAATGTGCGATGTGAACGAAATACAAAGCTATCGTGGCTTAATGAATTATCGAGTTTACCAGGCACCGCATTGGGCTGTTTGGCTTTAGTGACAGCGGCAACCAACCACTGAATTGTCAGCATAATCAGGTAAACATACACGGCCGCATATGCTGAAAGAGTAAGTTCAGGCATTTTCATTTCCTTTAGTTAAAAGCATATAGACTTACACTTTGCAAGATACCTACCAAGCCAAAACTTAAAGCAAGCCATTGATTTTAGGCGTATTTACTTTGATTTCGTTATGCGTACTGTGCCATTACTACGTACTGTATATAAAAATTACAGTGTGGATTGGTCTAAGTTCAACTCGCTAACTTTAAGCGATTCACCTGTTTTACTTTACCCATACTAAGTCTGTCTATACTCTATATGCTCTGTTTTCTAAAACATTAGCTGTTTTGCTAATAGTTAATGTATAAAAATAATAATAAAAGGTTTTATTATGCGTTTAGGGCCCGGACTGCTTGTCACCGCAGCTTTTATTGGACCAGGTACCATCACCACGGCAAGTGTTGCAGGTGCTAATTTTGGCTTTGCTCTTATTTGGACGTTATTGTTCTCAGTTGTAGCAACTATTTTGTTGCAATCAATGGCTGCTCGTCTTGGTGTTGCTACAGGACTTGATTTAGCATCTGCACTCAGAACCACCATTCAAACACCGATTTTTAAAGCCCTGGCTGCCATATTAGTGATCAGTGCAATTGGTATTGGCAGTGCAGCTTATGAAGCAGGCAATCTGACTGGTGCCAGTTTAGGACTGCAAGAAATACTCCCTTCAGTGAGTCCACTACTCTGGACTCCCCTTATTGCGATTCTAAGTGCAGTACTTTTGTATACTGGCAAACATAAAGTCATTGAGGGGGCGTTAATTGTTTTAGTGGTGTTGATGAGCTTAGTGTTTATTTCAACGCTGGTGATGGCGGCTCCGCCACTTGGTGAAGTGCTAAAAGGATTTATACCTAGCTTACCTGATAATTCAATTACCACGGTACTTGCCTTGATAGGCACAACCATTGTGCCCTACAACCTGTTTTTACACTCTGGGGTACTTGCAGAAAAACACGATAGTTCAAAAAATATCGACAAAGTAATCAAAGAAACAAACCTTGATACCGGTATTTCGATAACTTTAGGTGGCATAATCACGTTAGCTATCTTATCAACAGCCTCTGTGGCATTTTATGGTACCGATGCAGGTAAAATTTCAGCGGCCAATATGGCTGTGCAACTTGAGCCCCTTCTAGGTGGTATGGCTCATTATTTTTTTGCTATCGGTTTATGTGCAGCTGGACTTACTAGCGCAATAACTGCACCGCTTGCGGGTGCTTACGCTGTTTGCGGCATGCTTGGTTGGTCAACACAAATGAGTGATACACGTTTTAAACTGGTTGCTATCACTATCCTTGTTTTCGGTGCACTGGTCGCATCGCTTGGGCTTGATCCGGTTGCGGTTATCATCTTTGCGCAAGCTGCCAATGGATTATTACTTCCAATTGTTACCTGTTACCTTGTTTGGTTAGTGAATCAAAAATCGGTGATGAAAGGATACACTAATTCGCTTTTACTTAACCTTGTAATTGTGCCAGTAATACTGCTTATATTTGGCCTTAGCCTTTATAAACTAAGCAATCTAATTTTTTAGCTTTTAGTTTGAAAATATGTATTAAAAAGGCCGCAAATTTGCGGCCTTTTTATATGTTGAGCACTTATTTAGTATAAGCGCGTGGCATCGCTGAATCAGTTGTATAACGGTCGCGTAGTTTGTCTTGACGCGCTTCGGTTGAAACCTCTTCACCGTTGATCCACATTTTGCTTACGTGTGAGTTAAGCTCAAATGGATCAGCAGACCACATAACTAGGTTTGCACGTTTACCTTTGGCAATTGCGCCTGAGTTTAAACCAAAAACATCAGCAATATTGCTGGTAACTGCGCTAAGTGCACCTTGTTGGCTCATACCGTATGACACAGCATTACCTGCATCAAAACGTAATTGGTATACATTGTGGCTTGAGTCACCAGCAACACCAATAATGACTTTTACACCCGCTTTTTCAAGCTTACCTGCGTTAGCAAGATTTGCATGCATAGAGTCAAAGCTACCCGGTAAGTTAGCCATAGAGCTGATGATCACAGGTACATCCGCTTTAGCTAATGTATCAGCAACCACAACAGCATCATCACCGCCATGAATCACTAAATTGATGCCATAGCTTTCTTTTAACTTAACAAGTTCATAGATGTCTGATGCGCGTTGAACACTGGCAATCAGCGGCATATCACCCGAAAGCACAGCAGCTATAACTTTTTGCTCTGTTGATGGCTCTTTTTTGTCATCTTTTTTAGCTGACTTTTCGCCTTCAAGCTTGTCGATAAGAGTTTTCATCGACATAGCACGTGAGCCTTTACTTTTTTCACCTAAATGAACAACAAGTGCAACTTGCTTTTTATTTACGCTTTCAAAGCTACCCGATAGATCAACTACAGATGCAAGACCCGCAAAGATACTGTCACCACCGTTTGGTACAATCACATCTTGAGTAATACCGCCCTTGCGTGCATAAGGAATTAAGCTACTGCGTGGGTTGAATGCAAGGCTTGGATCAAAGTCAATGCCTGCTTTGTCGTCACCACCATCGCGCGACCCTGCAACAGCACCCACTTCCACTAAGCCTAATTGGTTCATAGTACCAATAAAGCCTGCAGTCACGATTTGGCCTTTTGCATCAATGGTTGTATCCGCGTTGACAGTCGCTGGGTTAATAGCAACAATTTTGCCATCTTCAATAACAACGCTTGCGCCTTCAAGTACGCCTTGCTCTGTTGAAGTGTGTAGTGTTGCATTGACAATCGCTACCGATGCAGCACTTGCTGTCGCAGAAAATAAGCCAGCAGCAACAAGTGACAGCTTTAATGATTTAGTTAATTTTGTCATCAATGTTACTCCTATTTTTGACCTAGCATGAAATCACTTTGTGCTTGGTATTTATCATCGTTACGATCATAAACTTTGGCACCATCGATAAATACTTGTTCAGCTTTCGCATAAACACTGAATGGGTTTTGGTTCCAAATAACCACATCAGCTTGCTTACCTGCTTCAAGTGAACCTGTTTTATCATCAATACCTAGCGATTTAGCCGCGTTTGAAGTGATCCACTTAATTGCGTGTTGCTCAGAGATGTCGTAACCCACATCATTCGCGCGATACATCACTTTACCGGCTTCTTGATTTAAGCGTTGAATCGTTGTATCAGAATCAGAGTGAACAACGGCACATGAATTTTTAACAGCATCTACAATTGCTACGTTCTCTTGAACCATGTCGTAGGCTTCCATTTTAAAGCCCCACCAATCTGGCCAAAGTGCCGCACAGTTACCGTTTTCAGCAAGTAAGTCAGCAATTTTGTATGCTTCAACACCGTGATGGAAAGTACCTGAGTGATAACCAAACTCTTTACCGAGGTCGATCATCATGGCCATTTCTTCTGCTTTATAACAGTGGTTATGGATTAATATGTCACCTTCTAACACACCTGCTAGCGTATCTAGCTTGATGTCGCGGTGAGGTGCTGCAGGGTTTTTACCTGCGGCATAATCACTTTCGTATTTATCCCATTCACGTTTGTATTCAGTCGCTTCAATCCACGCTGTGCGGTAGCCCGCCATGTTACCCATACGCGTTGATGGTAAAACACCTTTGCGGCCATAAACACGTTTCGGGTTTTCACCACATGCCATTTTTAAACCATATGGTGCTTCAGGAAACTTCATACCTTGCATCGTGTGCGAGGGAATGTTTTTAAGCGTTACACCGCGGCCACCAATTAAGTTTGCTGAACCAGGTAGAATTTGTAATGACGTAATACCGCCTTCACGAGCACGGTTAAAGCCAGGATCTTGTGGCCATACTGAATGCTCAACCCATACTTCTGCAGTCACAGGGCTGGTCATTTCATTACCATCTTGGTGAGATGCTACTGATGGAGTTGGGTATGCACCTAAATGTGAGTGCACGTCAATAATACCCGGTGTTACCCATTTGCCTTGTGCATCAATTGTTTTATCAGCTTGAACAGATAGGTCATTACCTACTTGTTGGACTTTGCCATCAACAAAGAATACATCTGCGTCGTCTAAACGCTCACCTGTGCCGGTTAAAACAGTGGCATTAGTTATTAACGTACTTTGTGATGCAAGTGGCTGATAAGTGCTTGGGTATGGGTTTTTGTTAATTGAGACTTTTGGATCTTGTGGGCCATTGTCTTGACAACCCGCTAACGCGACACCAAGCGCCATAACCAACAAGGATGGTGCAAATTTTTGCATTCTTACGTTCCTCTTTTTTATTATTTAATTACTTTAACTAATTGTTAATTCTAATGCGAGTAAACGAGGCCAGTCACCAATATTCAAGACGAATAACCAGCCTCACAGAGCACTATTTCTTTATGTAGTTGTTATATAACTGCTCTAACGCACCTTCGGTAGTTAAGCTCGGATCTTTGTTGATAAAATGTTTCACAGTTCGAGTTACAAAGTCTGAGTTTTGCTTGTGCTGCTTGGCAAAACTTTTAATCAGTGAATCTGCATCGTTAGCTGCGGTTATTTTTTCGTGTCGATGGCGGTATTGACTCAATGCACGGTTAAAATCACCATTATAATCTTCGACCACCAGCTTATAGAATTCTGTTCTGTCGACTTGTAAATCATTAATGCAGTAATTAAGCGCGTCTTTAAAGTCATAAAAGACTTTGCCTTGCACATCAAATTCGGCACGTTTCTCGCGAATAGTGACACTGGCATCTTCAGTTGCATAACTATAACCTTGAAATGCTAATCGCTCTGCCGCCTCTGCACCTAATTTCATGCCTGCTTTAATACTGTGCACAAACTCATCACTCATATCGTGAAGTTCACTTTCATGCCACATGTGATAAATTCTCAGCGCTTTTGCATATTTTGCAGAAAGTTTCTTTTTTAGCTTTGTCACTCGCCCATCAATAGTTAGCACTCGTTCGTTATGCAGTAATGCAAAGCACTCATAACATGCTGGAATTGATATAAATTCGGCCTCTTCGCCTAAATCTATAATGCTTTGCAGCATATGCAGTGGCGGACAAAAATCTCGCTCAGTTGCTTCACAACCACAATAAAAACATTGATTAAAGTGTTTTGATTCAGATGCATAGGCTTGTTGATAATAGCCTGCTAATTTTGTGGTCACTGATGCTCCTTATACTCTGATTAGCCTTTTAAAGAAAAGCTAGAGTTAATACTTAAATGTAACAGCCACGTAAATATCAAGTCTTAAATACGAGCTAATACAGGATTTTTAAAAATTAATTAAAAAATTTTAAGGCTAATTGTGTCAACATTCACACTTTAAAATAGCACTTATCAAGCGGTTAGTTTTGTTTGTTCACATCTACATACTTACTTACATCTTGTCGATTTTCATTAACAGCAATTGTTTTTGTTTAGCGTAATACTTTAAATGTGCCCAGCAAACAGGAAGTGTGCAGTATCCATAATAGCCAGGTCGCACAAATGTTACGTTATAGACAACAACTGGAGAGAAAGATGAATACGTTAACTACAGCACTAGGTACAGCAATAATTTTAGGTTCTTCACTAGCAGCAACTGATGCAAGTGCAGCCCAATTTGTCGCAGCAGATAACTCAGTTGGCACTCAAGCGTGTATGGCTATTGCATCAAATAAGCCACTCAATGTAATCGGAACTATGCGCGATTTACGCTTAAGTAAACGAGTAATGACAGAAAAACTATTTTGCAATGATATGCCAACTAATAAGTTTGTTAGCACTTATGGGTTGCATAACTCTGCGAAATACTTAAATTTTGACATAGCAACAAAAACCAGTATTCAAGATATCGCTAACGTATCTGATGACACTGTGATTGTAATTGCAGGCTCAAAATAATGATGAATACACAGTAGCAGGTCTTTGAAGGCCTGCTACAAATTCCTTCTTCATTAGACTAGCGCAGCTATCAGGCCAAATAAGCCGCCAAACACCCCACCCCAAATTACTAACCAACCTAAATGTTCTTTGATCATGGTTTGAATAATATCTTTTACCATGGTTGGTGTAAGCTCATTCAATCGTTCATCAACTAAACGCTCAACTGTACTGTGTAATGAGCCACCAAGGTGAGATTTTGCAAATAGCTTTTCATCAAGAATGGTTTTAAATTCGTCGCTCTTCGAAATATCAATCACCGCTGCTTTCATTTTTTCAATGAAAGGTTCGCGCATTGGCTCGAGCGCATCACGTCCACCAAACATCGACAGCATGCCACCAAATTGAGAGTTTTCAATAACCTCAATTAAAGAGTCATAAGCCGGACTTAAATTAACTTCACTGATCACAGGCTCTAAATCAATATTTGGTTTAGCGAGCGCCATGACCTGATCGATTTTTTCTTCAGCGAAGAACTCGGTCATTACCAAGTTACGAATCGCCACCTTAAAAGACGCAAACTTTAATGTTATAACACCAGAGCCGTATAAAAATGGTACTTTTTCGAATAGCATGTGAATAGCAAGCCAGTTTGTTACTGCGCCTGATAACGCAAATAAACCAACAGAGAGCACAATTGCTTGTTCAAATAAAAATCCGACTAATACTAAGGCAAGTGCCACTAAGTTAGTAATGAGACTTTTATTCATCTGACCCCTCATAAATACTTCGATAAACTTTAACAATATTAACGCTATGGGTTTGTTAATTCATCGTCTTTTTGCCATAGTTTAATTATATGGTTAAAAGGTGAACAAAATTATGTGGAATTCGGTGAATGAACAGATTAGCCAAGCGATGCATTTTGATTTTAAGCATACCTTTAAGCGCCAATTACAATCACCCAATAACGATAAATACTTCCAAATTGGCGATGATTTACACCACTTCTTTGTGAAAGTCGCTCATTTAAGCGATCTGGAGCGCTTGGAGTGCGAAGCCTTTAATCTAGAGCTGTTAACTCAAGAAAGCCTATTTATGATCCCAGATTGCATCACCACAGGTTGCAATATTGAGTTTTCATTTATCGTGCTTGAATGGTTAGAGCTAGATAAACAGCCTCATACCAATTGGCATGAAATGGGAGAACACCTTGCTCATTTACACCAAAAGCATACCCAAGCCATGTTCGGCTTAGATAACGACAACTTCCTTGGCCCTACTCTACAACCAAATCGTTGGCACAAAAAATGGGATGTATTTTTTGCTGAAGAACGCATTGGTTGGCAATTGCAGTTATTACAAGAAAAAGGCATTGAGCTTGTTAATCAAGACACCTTCATCGCTTTTGTTAAAGACGCACTGCGTAGCCATGTTGTAGAGCCTTCGTTATTACACGGTGATTTTTGGCGTCGAAATATGGGCTTTTATAATAATGTACCCAGTGTATTTGACCCTGCTTGTTATTATGGTGATCGGGAATGCGATATCGCAATGAGTGAGATTTATGCACCACTTCCCGATAGCTTTTATGACGCCTATAACGATATCTACCCATTGCAGGTAGGCTACGAGCAACGTAGAGCCATCTACCAACTATACCCTATGCTCAATAATGCCAATATCTTTGCAGGGCACTATCTTACTGAAGCAAAACAACAAATTGATCAGCTCCTGAAATAAGCTAAAAATCACTGTAAAAGGAATGTCACAAACCGCTAAACACAGCTATATTTAGCTTATAAAGCGTATTAATAAAGATGCTAACCGAATTGGTAGCACTACGCTTAAATAAATTCGGTTAGTGAGTTATATCAATCTAATTAAATCTAGATTCATTTTTGATGAGTTAGGGTTTAATGAAGATTGCAATTTAACGAACTCAGGCATGCCTGATTAAGGTAAAAGCTGATGAAAGACCAATACACACAACGGATTTCATGCCCTCACTGTGGCCACCACATTCACGTAGCACTTGATGCAAGTGACGGTGACCAAGATTACTATGAAGATTGCGCAGCATGTTGCAATCCCATCCATTTGAATATGCATATCGATTACGCACACAACAAACTCGAATTACATGTCGATAGTGACGACGAGCAAATTTTTTAATTTGCTCGTTTTATATGTCCTTCTTGCGAGAGATAATTTTCGACCGTGTTGATAATGGTATAAGTTTGCTGATCGACTTCGATATTTAACTTATCCCCTTCGCGGTAATTATCGAGATTGGTAATAGAGAGAGTTTCTGGGATTAAGTGCAACCAAAAGCCCTGCTCATCAACTTCACCTACAGTGAGGCTTGCCCCATTAACGCTCACAAATCCCTTATAAAGCACGTATTTTTGCCACTCTTTTGCTAATGCTAATTGCATTTTACAGTTGTCTTGATGGTGTTTAATTGAAAGTATCTCGGCCATACAATGAATGTGGCCCGATACGATATGCCCGCCCAGTTCAGTCCCAAAAGTCACTGAACGTTCAAAATTCACCGTATCATTGACAGCCAGCTTACCTAGGTTGGTTAACTTCAATGTTTCATCAATCACATCAAAATTTATAACACAGCACCCTTGAGTGTCTGATGCAAACTTCACCACGGTTAAACAACAACCATTAATGGCTATGCTAGCGCCGATATTCAGGTTTTCAGCGTATTGCTGTTCTACTTGTAAAGCTAGCCTTAGTACACCGCCTTGGTTAGTAGCATCAACCACAACGGCTTGCGTTTGCACAATTCCAGTGAACATCGCTTTCTCTTTTCTTCATTAAATAGATAACTGCGATTTTTATTGATCTATGAATAGATTACAATGGCTGTCTGTTTATTTAGTTGTGTATTTTATGTCTTTTTGTAGTTGGGAAGCCAAAAGGTTAATTTCGTTAGCCATTCCTGTTTTTTTGGCACAGGTAACCCTTATTTTAATGACGGTTGTAGATACCGTGATGGCAGGCCAAGTAAGTGCAACAGACTTGGCAGCACTTTCTATTGCAACGGGTATTTGGAATCCGTTAATGCTTGCATTGCAAGGCATATTATTGGCGTTAACGGGTATCATAGCGCAGTTTGCTGGTTCAAACGATAAACAAGGTATTAGCCACTACTTTCAACAAGGTCTGTATCTGGCGTTAGTACTTGCCATAATCGGTTTAGGGCTGGCAAGCCTTGCTGATACTGTGCTTAGTCAATTAGACACCTCACAATCTATTACCCACTTAGCTGAGCAATACATTCATTTTGTTAAATGGGGTATTTTTGGTTTTTTACTTTTCAGTGTGTACCGCAATATTACTGAAGGTATGGGAATGACCAAACCTGCTTTCTACATTAGCTTAATTGGCTTAGCGGTCAATATTCCTGCCAATTACGTATTTATACACGGTAAATTAGGTTTTCAAGCGTACGGTGGCGCGGGCTGTGGTATTGCCACGGCACTGGTATTTACAGCAATGGCGTTAACTCAGGTTATTTATTGTCACTTTAACAAAAAGATTGATGCCAAAGCATTGCTAGCCAATTTTAGAGCGCCAAAGCCCGCTACTTTATGGACTATCACCAAAGTGGGTATTCCAATTTCATTAGCTACTTTTTTTGAAGTTACGCTATTTGCCTGTATTCCTTTGTTTATAGCGCACTTAGGTGCTGTTGCTGTTGCCGGTCACCAAATTGCAGCCAGTGTGACGACTTTATTGTTTATGATGCCGTTGAGCCTCTCAATTGCGATTAGCATTCGAATAGGCAATTTATTTGGCCAACAACATTATCAGCAGTTAAAAAATGCCGTTAAAACAAGTTATATTCTCGCGGCAATTATTGCTTTTCTGCTGGCAAGTGTGACCTTTTTTGCCCGAGATATTATAAGCCAATTGTATTCTGATAACCCTGAAGTATTAGCCCTTGCCTCTTCAATCATGGTACTTGCTTGTATCTACCAGTTACCAGATGCCCTGCAAGTTTCTGCCAATGGTATTTTGCGGGGATTAAAATACACGGCACCAATTGGTTATATCACCTTTGTATCCTATTGGTTGATCGGCTTTGCGCTTGGCTTCGTACTTGCTCGTACAGATTTAATTGTTCCAGCAATGGGCCCTCATGGCTTTTGGATAGGCATTATTGTAGGGTTAAGTGCCGCAGCAATTATGTTGATGTTCACTGTTCATAGGCGATTTAAACATGCACCTTTTTTGCAAAACCAATAGCCTTCTAAACTCTATCATCGCAACAGCGTGCGTGGCACTTATTGCCTGCACGCCCTCTTCCGGTGATGTAAATCACACCTACGCGCAAAGATTAGAAAACGTGCTTAAAACCGAAAGTTTTAAGCTATCTAAACCAAGTACACTAACTGTTAACCACTTTACTGAAAATACTGAAGATAAAGCAACCATTGGTATGCTTGAACTTGCCCAGTTACGACAGTGTAAACTTGCAACCCTTATTGCTGAGCACAATAACCAGCTTGGCAAAACTGCAACGCCTGCTAACATTCTTAGTTATCAAATTAAGTTTATTCAAAGCGCAAAGGAGTGCTTAGAAAGCTTTGAAGAACAAGATGAGCTATTTGAAAAAATAAAACTCACCGCAATACAAAAACAAGCAAACCTTGCTAACTACTTTAGAGCTATGCTGCTCAACGAAAGCGAGTTTAAGCAAAGCTGGCAGCTAAGCTCGACACACATTGATGAAAACACCGCAGGTTTTAGCGAAACCGTGAGAGCGATGGAGCAAATTGCTAAGTTAAACAATCAAATTAATACCGGCAAAATAAACGCTATAGAGCCAGAGCAAATCATCAACCAACTCGAAGTATTAAATCGTTTTAAATACAACAAGCTACTCATTTCTGCGGCTCGTGTGCAAACACATTACAATCAACAATTAACAGCGCTGCTCATGAAGTATTCAAAAGATGATCTCTGCCCTGCAAACAAGAATAAACAAAAAGCGCAAACGCTAAGTAATGTGTTTAAAAAGTTTTATTTAGAGCAACTACAGCCTTATCAATCATTCTTAGTGGGTCGATTAGAAACTCTACAACCTCTTTACCAGCAAATATGGCGTGACACCGAATTGGCCCAGTTTGTAGATAGCGACAGTAATGACGCAATTTTACAAAGTCTTAAGCACTCTGCGAAAAGCCATGTTGCTTGGTGGCAAGGTTTTTACAGAACGTGCGAAATTAGTCCGTTATGAATAAAAAACCAGCACTTAGCACAAAAATAGCTAAAGCTGCTTGATTCACACAACCAGTCGCTATATATTAGCCTCCGTTGTTTAGCCATGCTAACAACAGTTTTAAATCAAAATACAACCGTAGCTCAGTTGGTTAGAGCACTACCTTGACATGGTAGGGGTCGGTGGTTCGAATCCACTCGGTTGTACCACGATTTACCTTCTTGAATCTAAATTGGCTTTTTAGTCAAACTTACAGTACGACCGTAGCTCAGTTGGTTAGAGCGCTACCTTGACATGGTAGAGGTCGGTGGTTCGAATCCACTCGGTCGTACCAATTCTTAAT
>NZ_PNDF01000170.1:0-366 GCF_005887195.1 Pseudoalteromonas sp. S1650
AAGGCGAACGTGTTCAGTGCTGGCGTAGGGTGGGTAGAGCGGAGCGAAACCCAACACATCGCAGAGCTATCAGCTTTCAGCCCTCAGCGTTCAGCCGCCCGGTGTGGATGTTTGGGGCTGCGTCTCCCTCTGCCGGAGGTTCTAGGTTCTAGACAAAGTGTACTTTTAGGAATGGCTTCAGCCATGAATGTGTTTGTTATGGTCTAGATTCGGCACTGAAGTGCCTACGGGGTTTTGTTGCTGAGGGTGACTTTGTACAGGGCAACCCCGCAGTTCAACTGAAGTCTGCCGGCTGAAAGCTGCCAGCTCAAAACGCAAAAAAGCCCGACTCTTTCGAATCGGGCTGCTCTTATTTGGAGCCTGGCG
>NZ_PNDF01000171.1:0-1293 GCF_005887195.1 Pseudoalteromonas sp. S1650
AATCTCGTTTGCATTTGCACCAATTTGAAATGATTTAGTTCCAAAACTACCATCAAGCAACTGCTGCCCACCAAAAGAAGTCGTTTCTGCAATTCGTGTCAATTCGGTTTGCAACGCTGATACTTCTTTTTGAAGTGAGTCTCTATCTTCTTTTGAGTTTGAACCGTTTGCAGATTGTAGGGCAAGCTCTCGCATACGCTGAAGGATATTAGTTGATTCATTCATCGCACCCTCTGCTGTCTGCGCGATCGAAATACCATCATTGGCGTTACGCTGTGCGACTGCTAAACCATTTATCTGTGAAGTTAAACGGTTTGAAATTTGTAAACCTGCCGCATCATCTTTTGCGCTATTGATACGCATACCTGACGCTAAACGCTCCATTGAAGTTGCTAAACCTTGACCTGATTTTGATAAGTTACGTTGAGCATTTAATGAAGATACATTTGTATTTACTGATAAAGCCATGATAAAACTCCGGATTACTTTCGTAATATATCTGTTTTGATTTAACCAAGAACTTTCACAATTTGTATGTTCAAGCCCCGTACTGGTTAAGTTAACGGCAGCTGAGAATTTATCTTTAGACTTTTTTTTAAAAAAATAGATTTTTTTTGAGTGTTTTAACCTAAAAAGCTGATTTTAAATATTTTTTATTTTAAAATTATTTTTTATTTTTTCGCTTCACTCCTATTACCCCTTCATTTACTACTCATTTTTCTCTTTGTGTAAAGTGGTTTTAAGTAAATTAGTTACAATGAAGTTAAGAGACGCTGTGCGTTTCACCAAGAAATAGAAGTTTGAGATACCAAAGAGCGTTGCCTAGATATTTTATTGTTATGCAATAAAAAAAGCGCAACCTGTGCGCTTTTCGTAAATAAAGCTATAACTTTAATTAACCACCTAACAAGCTAATGGCCGCTTGTGGTATTTGGTTTGCTTGCGACAAAATTGATGTACCCGCTTGTTGCAGTATTTGGTTTTTAGTCATATGAGCAGTTTCTGTCGCAAAATCAGTATCTTGAATGCGACTACGAGATGCAGAAACATTCTCAGCAACATTTGCTAAATTACTGATTGTATGACTAAAACGGTTTTGCACAGCACCTAAATCAGCTCTCTGCTCATCTATAGATGAAATCGCTGAATCGATTATTGATAAAGCTTTCTGAGAACCCGCTTGCGTTGAGATATCAATCTTATCAACCATTGAGTCTGCAGCCGATTCAGTGACTGCACCTGTAATTTCTCCGCCAGCACCCACAGTAAATGAATTATTCCCTGAAAACTCTT
>NZ_PNDF01000172.1:0-705 GCF_005887195.1 Pseudoalteromonas sp. S1650
ATTCAATCAGTTCTAAGCCATTATCACCGTACTGCGCACGCTCTTCATTGATTGACATAGCACTATCACCATCAAATAAGTTATAGACGGTGCCTTTTAAAGTCATATCGGTACCAAAAAAGTCCGTGTTATAAGTCAATGACATATCGACATTCGTTAACCAAGGTAGGTTTCCTTTGCTACCACGAGGAGCTGGATTACCATTTTCATCGTAATGTGATGCTTGATCATAGTATTGGCTAATACACGCATCCCAAGGATTCCCCTCTGCACAGCTATCTACGCCCGCTGGATGAACTGAAAAGTAACTTTTAGGACGGCCTGATGTAGTACGGGCAACAAGACCAATGGTCAGAGCTTCTGTGATGTTGTATGCACCACTGAATTTAAATGCATGGCGGTGGTCGTTAGGTAAGTTACCGTAGCCGTGATCCATCAAATCGCCATAGTCATAAGAGGTTGTCCAGCCTGGATCAGCTTGGTCGTTATCCGTTTTCACAAGCCCTTCGGTGTTACCATAACTATGTGACCAGGTATATGAGGTATTAATACGTAAATCATCCGTCACATTGCCGTCTAAGGTAAACTCAAGTGCTAAGTACTTACGCTTAGCCTCTGGTAAAGCAAGTTCATCAGTACTTAAATTAACCTCATCAACCTGACCATCACCGTCAAAATCATATGACATTTGAATAGCTTCACCTG
>NZ_PNDF01000173.1:0-252 GCF_005887195.1 Pseudoalteromonas sp. S1650
AGAACGCATTGCGGCAGAAAAAGCAGAAGCTGAGCGTTTAGCTCAAGAGCAGCAAGCGGCAGAGCAGCAACGTCAAGAACAACAAGCTCGACTTGCTGAGCAAGAAGCAGCAATGAAATTAGAGCAAGAACGTGTTGCCGCAGAACAGGCGCAGCGTGAAGCCGAGCAAGTTGCTGCACAGAAGGCCGAGGCAGAACGTCTAGAACAAGAACGCATTGCTGCAGAAAAGGCAGAAGCAGAGCGTTTAGAACA
>NZ_PNDF01000174.1:0-332 GCF_005887195.1 Pseudoalteromonas sp. S1650
CCCGCACCTACCAGATTTTACATTCGAGGTACTGACAGTTTGGGTTGGATACTATTACTTCAATCAAAGCTCACTACATACACGCCTTTTGCATCGGGTTTGAGTACATAGGTTGGGTTGAGAGCAACGAAACCCAACGTGATTGCTGGCAAATCCAACACACCCGATAGCTAATCAGTTGCAGAGCTAGATACCCTAGCTAACCTTCAAGGTGAGTGTATGCGTTGGGTTTCGCTTCGCTCTACCCAACCTACCCAGCACAGAGCTTTACTTTCGAGTTACTGTCACTTTTGGTTGATTACTATTGCGGTAATCAAAACTCAATACAAACA
>NZ_PNDF01000175.1:0-314 GCF_005887195.1 Pseudoalteromonas sp. S1650
TCGTTGCTCTCAACCCAACCTATGTACTCAAACCCGCTGCAAAAGGCGTGTATGTAGTGAGCTTTGATTGCCGTAATAGTAACCAACCCAAAGTGACAGTAACTCGAAAGTAAAAGCTGGTAGGTTGGGTAGAGCGGAGCGAAACCCAACGCATACACCAACCTTGAAGAGTAGCTACTATACCCAATCCTTCAACGGATTAGCTATCGGGAGTGTTGGATTTGCCAGCAATCAAGTTGGGTTTCGTTGCTCTCAACCCAACCTCTCATCAATCTTCATATAGATTAAGTGCGATATCTAACTCATCATCTTAC
>NZ_PNDF01000176.1:0-348 GCF_005887195.1 Pseudoalteromonas sp. S1650
AAAAAATCCGATATTATTTCTAATATCGGATTTTGAAGCTATGAAAAGATCAGTCAAGTGATCATAAAAATATTCTTAACTGATCAGCATTAGCCAAGTGCCGCTTTTTTGTTTTTTAAATGATGCATGAGATCTGAGATAATCGTAGGAATGATTTAACCGTGAACTTTTGGCTATAGCGTGAGTTTTTTCGGCGTTAAAACGCCTCCTACAAGTCTTAACTTGGGTTTAAAGTCTGATGACTTTATAAACCACCGCGCGAAATAAATTTCACGCCTACGTGAGCCTCAAACTCGCTAACTTTACTCTTTCCTCTAGAAATTCGAGAACTTGTTGGGATTTAATCTG
>NZ_PNDF01000177.1:0-993 GCF_005887195.1 Pseudoalteromonas sp. S1650
AACACCTCACCGTAATGGTATTTGATCGCTCCCCAATGAATTAAAATGAAACCGTTTAAAAACAATATTACAGCGAAAATAAACCTACAATTGAAGAAATAAATGACGATCCAGCACTAAAACGTGGACTTAATTTTTTTATTATTCATTATCTTTTAAGCTCTCCTGAACGGGCACAGTACTTTGCTCACTTTATTGAAGAGCTCAGATTAGCGAACCCACACAGCGAAGCCACACTTTCAACAGCTAACTCACTGCTTAAAAGTACTTTTAAAAATTGGTCGGAAATAGAACAAGGTTTTGCTGATTTTGTAGAAAATATCCAGCCTAGTTTCCATATTGTATCAGGGCCTTGGGAGCAAGACGGTAATGCTTACTGGCTACGTAACACTCAATCAACGGCGTTATCACGATTAGATATTAATCCCCCCTCAGCTGCCAACCACCCAGTCATGGACTTTCCAGCGCCAAAGCCGAGTTCACTCATTGATGTAGCAAATAAAAACCAAGTGGCCGCGCTAATCGAGTTCGAAGCTGCTCAATTACATCGAGGAAAAACTGGCATAGCACTACAAGGAAAGCGTAACCAAAAAAACCAAAAATATCGCCGTACTTTTGTTGGTGAAGAGCAGGCAAGTGATGATCAATTGCTGATGCTGCTTGTTGAAGATAGCAGCCACTTAATTATAAATGTACAAAACTACGATAACTTTAAAACAAAGCAAATAGCCCTGACACCTGAGATAAAAGATGCATTAATTGCAGATAAGAAACTTGCAATAAACTTAACGCTCGAGCAAGCACAGTTACGCGTTAACTTACACGCTCAACGTGGTAGTAAGAAAGTAACCCAGCAGTTTTCTATTCCCCTGAATAAGCAAATGATAGCAACACTTAACAGCGAAAAGATCAGCTTGTTAGGTCAAAATAACAATCATAAAATCACCCCGTACTTATTTAATTCTACCCCTTCTCGCTTGTTGCCTATCACAG
>NZ_PNDF01000178.1:0-643 GCF_005887195.1 Pseudoalteromonas sp. S1650
ATCCCCTGAAAAACCAAAATATACCAACACAACACAGCGAAAAGATCAGCTTGTTAGGTCAAAATAACAATCATAAAATCACCCCGTACTTATTTAATTCTACCCCTTCTCGCTTGTTGCCTATCACAGCAGAGAATGCGCTTACAAACCCTTGGCTTTTTAAAAATTATGATCTACTAAACCGAGTTTTTAAAACCTGCCAGCAACACGAGGGGTTTATACCACAATGCGATCTTGAGTTGAGTAATATTTTAGCAAAATTACCCTCTATAGAGCTGCACGATGAAGTCAGTTCTGAACTAGAGGCCTTAGAAAGTCAATATATAGCCACATTAAATAATGCTGGTTTTAGTACACTTTCCGGGGTTAAATCTGATATTTATTATCACCAACAGAAGCCTTTTTTAAGAGTTGTCAATCCAACTGATTCCTCTTTAGAAATTACTGCACAAGTGACACTCACAAATAGTGCTAATAAGCCAAGCAAAACTCATCAGCTAAAACGCAGCTTGAGCTCAGGAACACATAATATCTCACTGCCAACAGAAATAAATGCTGATAAGGTTACTATTGCGCAAACTCTCAAATGGAAGTCGTTAACGCACCAATCTACGCTCTCAAAGCGAGTAACCCCGTTTAATGG
>NZ_PNDF01000179.1:0-444 GCF_005887195.1 Pseudoalteromonas sp. S1650
CCAGAAAACCGACGGGTATATACCAAAATGCGATCTTGAGTTGACTAATATTTTAGCAAAATTAAACTCTATAGAGCTGCACGATGAAGTCAGTTCTGAACTAGAGGCCTTAGAAAGTCAATATATAGCCACATTAAATAATGCTGGTTTTAGTACACTTTCCGGGGTTAAATCTGATATTTATTATCACCAACAGAAGCCTTTTTTAAGAGTTGTCAATCCAACTGATTCCCCTTTAGAAATTACTGCACAAGTAACACTCATAGATAGCGCTGATAAGCCAAGCAAAACTCATCAGCTAAAACGCAACTTGACTTCAGGAACACATAATATCTCACTGCCAACAGAAATAAATGCTGATAAGATTACTGTTGCGCAAACTCTCAAATGGAAGTCGTTAACGCACCAAACTACGCTCTCAAGGCGAGTAACCCCGTTTAATGG
>NZ_PNDF01000018.1:0-55819 GCF_005887195.1 Pseudoalteromonas sp. S1650
GATTTTGAAGCTATGAAAAGATCAGTCAAGTGATCATAAAAATATTCTTAACTGATCAGCATTAAGCTCTTCGGCTAACCTTTTTTGTTAATTACTGATACGAAAACACGTCGTCTAGTTTTTTATCAAACAGTTGAGCAATCTTAAAAGCCACCTCGAGCGACGGTGAGTATTTACCTTTTTCAATCGCTACTATGGTTTGCCTTGAAACTCCAACAGCCTCTGCCAATGCTTGCTGAGTCATTTCATTGTGATGAAATCGAAGTTCCCGAATGGTATTACTGAGCTGTTTTGTCATCTAGCTGTCTCTTCGATATAAATACGCTTTGCTGGCAATAGTAATAATTTCACTGACTAAAAAACCAATAATAAGAAAGTGCATAATATTATATAGATCTGAGACCTCAGGTAACAGCATGCGTCCAGATACGCGCTCAATTTGCGTCGCTAAAAATACACATATTAAGATAGTTGCAGAGCAAAACCAGTGACCAAGCTTGGTGCTTTTTAGGTCAATGAGCTTATCACGCTCATCATCCCCTAAGTCTGCTTCTTTGTGTTTAATACCAGCAAGTACAGATTGCATAATTATCTCTAGGATCACCGCAACTACGGCAACCCTATACAAATAAGACACCATGGTCTCTTCGCTTAGAGCACCCGCGGCTTGTAGTGAATTAATACCTAACAGGTAATAGCTTAACAGGCCTATGGTTACCACCAAGGTGCCCCAAATTGTCATTTCTTTGTAGCTCATTTTCTTCCACCCTATGTAAAAAATATTTGACTTGGTGTTAAGTAAACTACTCATTGCTTGCTGTGTCAAATATTTTTAACATCATGTATGGTATTTTTATCATTGACGCATTTCGTTACATTTAGTTAAGAACTAATTTGTACCGCTCAGACTCCTAATGACACAAACAATAAATAAGGAACGAATATGAACTGGCTTTTAAAGGTATGGAAAAATAACCGCTCATTGATTTTATTTATCTGCTTGATGAGTGTGTTTAGAAGTGCAGTGGCTGATTGGTATGAAGTGCCAACAGGTTCTATGAATCCGACCATCGTTGAAGGGGACCGTATTTTAACGGATAAAATGGCTTATGATCTGCGTGTACCATTTAGTCATATTTCGCTAATGCGTACTGATGAGCCAAAAGCCGGCGATATTATTGTATTTGATTCTAAGGCTGCAAATAACCGTTTGATAAAGCGTGTTATTGGCGTGCCGGGCGATACAGTGACTTTAGTCGATAATAAATTGATCATTAACGGTAAAGCGCTTGATTATTTATTAGCTGATGACAAGCAACAGCAGCAAACACTCATTGAAAATCTTGCCGGTGTTCAGCACGCTATTCAGATATCAAAAACGCCCTCGGTGATGCAGCATTTTGCCCCTGTCGTTATTCCAAAGGATATGTATCTAGCGATGGGTGATAACCGAGACCACAGTGCAGACTCGCGAGTGATTGGGCTAGTGCCTCGCAGTGAGTTATTAGGTAAAGCTAAAAGAGTTATAGTGTCACTCGATTATGATGACTATTACTTACCTCGAAAAGAACGGCTTTTACATGATTTATACTTAGCACCCTAGATAAAAATCGTACAAAAATTGGCAATTTAGAATTTTATGTTTCAATATTAACGACATAAAAATAATAAGCCAAAAGGTAAAGTATGATAAATGATAAGTGTGCGAGATTAATTCGATCTTATTTGTTACTCGTCTTTTCAACTAGCCTCATTGCATGTGGTTCGAGCTCAAAAAACGAATCTACAAAAGTTGATGACACTAACAGCTCAACACCGGATACAGGTGTTGAGCTTGTCGATAACAGTGGTAGTGCTGACTATAAAATTATTATTTATGGCAATAGCCATAGTGCTAGATTAGGGGATTTGCTTGAACAGCTTATTTCCAGTGAGTTAACCAACGCTCAAGTTTCAACGCTTACCGTCAGTGGTGGTTTTTTAGATGAAATAGTGAACACATCGGGCAATGTTGAAAAGCTACAGCAAGCCAATTGGAGCCATGCTATTTTTCAAGGTCAAAAGTATTCTCAGTCTGGCTCTGTTAATTATTCTACAAATGAGGCTGAACGATTAATTGCCAGTGCAAAAGAGCTGGAAATTACACCTATTTTGTTTCCTGAGCATCCGCAAAGAGGTGATAGCAAAGAAGGGGAGCTTGTTTATCAATTGCATTTGTCGATTAGCGAAAAAGAGGCAAGCTGTGTTGCACCAATCGGCTTAGTTTGGGACAAAGCAATCGCCGCATTACCTGAGCTTAATTTTTACAGCGCAGATGGTAATCATGCATCAAACGCAGGGCACTTACTGACCGCGATGACTTTTTATGAAGTTATAACAGGTGAGCTTGCAGATACCCTAGCTTACAATGCTGCTTTTGCGATTACCGAACAGCAACACCAGCAGTTTGGGCAAATAATTACACAAGTGCTTGCTGAATATCCTGCATGCCCCAGCTCTTAAGCTAACAACATTAATCTAAAGCATTCATTAAATACAAAAAAACCGTTGTGTCTGAAACACAACGGTTCTTTATATTAACTAGCAATTGTGTAATTACATTACACGCATGCCAGGCTCTGAGCCTTCATCAGGGTTAAGAATATAAATTTCTTTTCCGCCAGGGCCTGCTGCTAATACCATGCCTTCAGACATACCAAAACGCATCTTACGAGGCTTAAGGTTTGCTACCATTACCGTTAGCTTGCCTTCGATGTCTTCTGGTGCATACGCCGATTTAATACCTGCGAATACTTGGCGCGTTTCGCCACCTAAATCTAAAGTTAGTTTTAATAACTTATCTGCGCCTTCAACGTGTTCTGCTTTAGCAATTTTTGCTACGCGTAAATCAACTTTCGCAAAATCATCAAATTCGATTTCTGGGCTGATAGGTTCTTTTGCGAGTGGGCTGTTTGGATCAATCTTGTCTTTTTCAGCAACTAGACTTTCTTTTGACTCTTCAATCATTTTGTTTACTTTATCCATTTCAACACGTTGCATTAACGGTTTGAACTTATTAATTGCGTGACCAACCAGCGCTGTTTGCGCGCCTTGCCATGTTAAACCGTCGTTTAAGAAGGCTTCAACGTTTGCAGCCATACCAGGTAGAACAGGTTTTAAGTAGGTGATAAGTACACGGAACATATTTAAACCAAGTGAGCATACATCGTGTGCTTCTTGTTGTTTTGTTTCGTCTTTAATTAACACCCATGGCGCTTTAGCGTCGATGAATTGGTTTGCTTTATCAGCAAGGGCCATGATTTCACGAATTGCACGGCTGTAATCACGGTTTTCGTAGTGATTTGCAATGCTTGCAGAAGCCGCTTGGAACTCACCTAATAGCGCTTCGTCCATTACGGTGTCGCTAAGCTTGCCGTCAAACTTCTTGGTGATGAAGCTTGCACAACGACTTGCGATATTAACCACTTTACCTACTAAGTCTGAGTTTACACGTAGCGCAAAGTCTTCAAGGTTTAAATCAAGGTCAGTGATGCCGTTGTTTAGTTTTGCTGCGTAGTAATAACGAAGATATTCAGGATCTAGGTTATCAAGGTAAGTACGCGCCTTAACAAAAGTGCCTTTTGATTTAGACATCTTCGCGCCATTCACAGTTACAAAACCGTGGGCAAATACATTTGTTGGCTTTCTGAATTTTGCGCCATCTAACATTGCAGGCCAGAATAAGCTGTGGAAATAGATGATATCTTTACCAATGAAGTGGTAAAGCTCTGCATCTGAGTCTTCGCTCCAGAATGCATCAAAATCAATTCCTTTTTTATCACACAGGTTTTTAAAGCTTGCCATGTAGCCGATTGGTGCATCGAGCCACACGTAGAAATATTTACCCGGTGCACCAGGGATTTCAAAACCAAAGTAAGGTGCGTCACGGCTGATATCCCACTGCTGTAGGCCATCTGCAAACCATTCATCAAGCTTGTTCGCCATTTCTTGTTGAATCGTGCCTGAGTGTAACCATTCTTTAAGCATGTCTTCAAAAGCAGGTAGGTCGAAGAAGTAATGCTCAGAATCTTTTAAAATTGGCTCAGCACCCGACATTACAGAGCGTGGGTTAATAAGCTCAGTTGGGCTGTAAGTTGCACCACAAGAATCACAGCTGTCACCGTTTTGATCTTCTGACTTACACGTTGGGCAAGTACCTGTTACAAAACGATCTGGTAAGAAGATACCTTTCTCTGGGTCGAAAAGTTGAGAAATAGTATGCTTTTTAATGTGACCCGCTTCATTTAAACGGTTGTAGATTAACTCGCTGAAATGACGGTTTTCTTCACTGTGCGTGCTGTGATAGTTATCAAACTCAATGTTGAAATCAGCAAAGTCACGTTGACGTTCAACACTCACGTTTTTAACCATCTCTTCTGGCGAGATCCCTTGCTTTTGCGCATTAAGCATAATTGGTGTGCCGTGAGCATCATCCGCGCAAACGTAATAGGTTTCATGACCTTGTTGTTTTTGGAAACGCGCCCAAATATCAGTTTGGATATATTCTAGTAAATGACCTAAGTGAGTCGGGCCATTGGCATAAGGTAATGCGCTAGTAATCAGGATCTTTCGCTGTGCCATAATCATTCCGAGTTGAGATTAGTTCGATGCAAATATGCTCGAATATCATTATTTAATTCATTGTGAGTTGCTTATATGCAACCTAAAGCAATGATATTATCTAATTGTCTGGTTTTAATGCCTTGAATGTTACATAATTCCGCAGCACTTTTCATCAAAGAAACGCTAATTTATTGCTATGTTTGGACTGTCAAAACTATTCTCAAGTAAATCGGCTGAAAAAGCACCTATCATTGCTGCCTTAGCCGCTTATCGTAGTAGCGCATTTGCCATTGGTATTGAGCAAGATTGGCTCGAAGAGCTTAATCAAAACAGCGATAAAAGCTGGCAAGTCAAATTAAACCTCCCTTTTGCAGGCTTGGGCGAAATCAACGACATTGAAAAATTTGTCGCCGATAAACTATCAGTGCCTGTGTCAATTAGCGCTAAAGTGAAATTACCAAGCACATTTAGTTTTAAGCAAATCAAACATATTGTGCTCGTTGCTTCAGGAAAGGGGGGCGTTGGAAAGTCAACCACAGCAGTGAATCTTGCCTCGGCTTTAGAGCAAGAGGGTGCCAAAGTGGGTATTCTCGATGCCGATATTTATGGCCCATCTATTCCACTGCTTCTTGGCCTACAAGGGGCTGAGCCGAAAACAGCCGATAATAAAAACTTACTTCCTTTTGAGGCGCATAACCTCAAAGCGCAATCGATTGGCTTTTTAGTACCAAGCGATGATGCAACCGTTTGGCGCGGACCAATGGCATCAGGTGCACTTAATCAATTAATGAACGAAACCGCTTGGGGAGAGCTTGATTATCTCATCGTTGATATGCCTCCAGGCACGGGTGATATTCAATTAACCATGAGCCAAAAAGTGCCAGCCAGTGGTGCGGTGATCATCACCACGCCTCAAGATTTAGCCCTAGCCGATGCACAAAAGGGCATTGCCATGTTCAATAAAGTGAACGTGCCTGTGCTTGGCTTAATTGAAAACATGAGCTACTTCTTATGTGGTCATTGTGGTGAGCCTAATCATGTATTTGGTAAAGATGGTGCCGTAAAATTAGCACATCGTCATGGTGTGCCTGTGCTGGCAAATATTCCACTGGCCATTGAAATTCGTGAAAGCTCGGAGCAGGGCGATTTAATTGCCAAAGACAACGCGGCTCAAATAAGCGAAACCTACAAAACCGCTGCCCGTGTACTTGCCAGTAGCTTGTATTATCAACAGGCGCACACAAGCGCAGTTGAAATAGTCATTACTGAAGATTGATTGTTGCAAAGATTTTGTTAATGGATTTTTCTTATTAACAAAATCTTGGGTGGTTCTTTATCATTAACTTTGCTCTTAAACCCCTCTTTTAGCCGTATATAGCCTACATTTTCGTTAAACATGTCCAAAAAACAAAATCGCCACAAATGTTAATATTTTATTGACGTTTTAATAACCTTATCATAGTCTAATGAAAGCGCTTACATTTACGGGGCTTTTTATTTACCTTTAAATGTAAGCGCTTACAATTGACTGGTTAGAATAATATTCATATAAATCAGTTGAGTACTAACAAACACATAATGTTAGGGTTCAATGCAATGAACAGATTCAAAACACACTTAACACAACTTACAATGGCGCTTTCAGTAGCGACATTAGCTGGCTGCGGCGGCTCTGCCACAGATACGAAAATTGATACTGTCAACCCAACTGAGCCTGTTTCAGACTGGGTGATGGTTTGGGAAGATAATTTTGATGGCGATGCTATCGATGACAAAAAATGGAGTTTCGAAATAAACTGTGCGGGTGGCGGTAATAACGAAAAACAATGTTATACCGACAGTGACGAAAACGCCTTTATTGCAGACGGTATTCTTAATATCGTTGCGTTACCTGCGGAAGAAGGGGCTGATAAGCCTTATACCTCTGCGCGTATTAATACTCGTTACAAAGCTGATTTTAAATATGGTCGCTTTGAAGTACGCGCAAAGCTGCCTAGTGGGCAAGGTTCTTGGCCTGCGTTTTGGATGATGCCTACCGATGAAGTTTATGGTGGATGGCCTCGTTCAGGAGAAATCGACATTGTTGAGTCGGTTAATTTAAAAGTACCAACCGAAGACGGTGTAGAATCAAATATCTACGGCACATTACATTACGGCCAAGAGTGGCCAAATAATGATAGCAGTGGCAAAGCTTATACCTTCGCGCAAGATTCTAATCCTGCTGATGACTTTCATACTTATGCTATCGAGTGGCAAGAGGGGGAAATTCGTTGGTACGTAGATGATTATTTATATGCTACACAGCGCCAATCAGAAGTGCTTTATGATGCGAAGGGCAATGAGATTGCACTTAAGCACAGAGGCTGGTATTCAGAGTACTTCGATCAAACAACCGGAGAGTTAACGACTTTTTGGGATGCATCTCCTTACGATCAAGAATTTTATTTAATCCTGAACTTCGCAGTGGGTGGTGATTGGCCTGAAAACGTTAATGCAACCGGTATTGATACAACTGCATTCGAAAATGGTCAAACTTTTGAAGTTGACTATGTACGTGTTTACGAATGTGCACAAGACCCTGACACAGGTAAAGGCTGTGAAACCGTGCGCCCGGGTTACGACAACTTAGACGATGCACTTGTGCAAGGCAAAGCTCCGGCTCCAACACCACCAAGTGATGGCACGGTAACGCCGCTTACTATTTTTGATAGCAGTTTTAACCCTAACTGGCCTGCATGGGATTGTTGCGGTGAATCAACACCTGCGCTTGTTGAAGATGCAGAGCGTGGTAATGTAGTTGAGTTTGTTGTAGGTGCAAAACCTACAGTAAATGGCTTTATTAGCCGTGCTCTCTTTATTACCGATGAAAATGGTGAAGCGTCTCCTTATGACGCCAGCGCTATGTTAGAAGATGGTTTTGTGCGTTTTGATATGCAAGTGACTTCATTACCTTCTACTCCAGATGCACCTTGGCTTTTCAAAATTGAAAGTGATGAAGGCGCGACAGCCGTTGAGCTAAACCTAAGTGCAAGTACAGAAGGTGTTAGCCCAGTTGCCGGTGAATGGCAAACTTATACCTTCCCACTGCAAACATTAGCTGATGCGGGTTTAAATGTATCGCTGATTGATGTGATCATGATTTTCCCTGCGTGGGGTCAAGGTGATGGTGCTGTTTATCGTGTTGATAATGTAGAGATCACAAATGATGCACCTCCTGCAACATTAACTCTTTTTGCTGACGAGATGAATCTTGATTGGCCACTTTGGAACTGTTGTGGTGATTTAGCACCTATTGAGGCCGTCGATGATGAGCAACATGGTTTGACTGCTGAATTTTCGATTGGACCAAAACCAACCGTTGTTGGCTTTAACAACCGTACTACATCAGGCGGCAGTGGCAGTCAATTTGATGCATCATCTTTAATTGATGAGGGTGTATTGCAATTTGAGATGAAGATCACCTCTTTATCATCAACACCGGATGCAGCTTGGTTTGTTAAAGTAGAATCTAGTGGTGGCCCTGATAATGCTGGTACTGCAGTTGAAGTTAACCTTAATACCAGCATAGAAGGTGTTGACCCTGTTGCAAGTGAGTGGCAAACCTATACTTTTACGGTCAATTCATTGTTACAAGCCGGTTTAGACATAAGTTCAATTGATGTCATCATGGTATTTCCTGCGTGGAGTCAAGGTGAGGGAGCTGTATTCCGTATTGATAATGCAGTTATTGCAAACCCGTAATTAACATTGGCAACAAGTGATGGGTGCTGAATACGGCACCCAGTATCCATGACAATATATTGCAAAAGCAGGTAAATCATGAAAAGCACAAAATTTATTAAAACACCTCTTGCAGCGTCAGTTGCGATGATCTTAACCGCAGGGCTAGGCACTATGTCTGCTTACGCACAGGATGAGCAAGAGAAAGCTGATAACGATATTGAAGTTATCGAAATTAAAGGTATTCGTGGCAGTATGATCCGCGCCATGGATATGAAACGTGATGCAACAGGTGTTGTAGATGCGATTTCAGCAGAAGAGATGGGTAAATTCCCAGATACTAACTTAGCTGAATCATTACAGCGTATTACTGGTGTATCAGTGAGCCGTTCAAACGGCGAAGGTAGCGAAATTACAGTACGTGGTTTTGGTCCTGAGTTTAACCTCGTGATGCTGAATGGCCGTCAAATGCCAGGTACGGGTTACACCCGTTCATACGCACTTGAGAATATTGCCGCTGATGGTGTAAGTGCACTTGAAGTAGCAAAATCAGGGCAAGCAGATGTACCAAGTGGTGGTCTAGGTGCTACGGTAAATATTATTACTACGCGCCCATTAAATAGCCCAGGCGAGAAATTTAGCTCGTCTATTAAGGCTATTCACGATTCATCTAATGAAGCCGGTGATGATGTAACCCCAGAGTTTTCAGCAATGTACAGCAATACTTATGCTGATGATACATTTGGTTTTGCGGCATCATTCTCACATCAAGAACGTGATTTTCAACAGCAAAACGCCAATATTCAAGGTTGGCAAGCCAATGTTGATTTACCGACCCTTGATGAAGGTGACTATATTGACCCACGTGCAGTCGATAGCGAAGGCAACCGTGTAGGTAATCATTTCTTTCCGAAAGACATGAACTACAGCATTGCTGATGTTGAACGTGAGCGCACTAATGGCCAAGTAACTTTACAGTACTCGCCAATTGAAAGCTTCACTGCAACGGTTGATTACACGGCGAGTCGTGCAATCACCGGTGTGAATACCGTGGGTTGGGGTATTTGGAATGAGTTTGGCAGTAACATTAACAGCTATGAGCTTGATGAAAATGGTACAGCGATTTATGCCGATATCAGTGGTAATGATGGTTCATTTACAGCAAGCCGTGGCACTACTGAAGTTAAAGCACGTTCAATTGGTTTAAACCTAGAGTGGCAAATTAACGACCAGTGGGAAGTTGAGTTCGATTATCACGATTCGAAAAACGAAACAGATAACGGCGCAGATGATGGCTTAGGTTCTGATGGTCAAATCATTCTTGGCTCAGATCAGTTACAGAGCAAAGTATATGATTATCGCACTGGTGAAGTTCCGCATGCTTACGTTAACTGGAACAATGGCACAACGGTGCTTGATCCAAGTGAGATTGATTCAAACTTCAGTCAGTTTATTTACTCGCCAGGTGAGTCTAATGTTGAGCAAGCTCAGCTTCATGCAACCTGGTTTAATGAAAGCTTTGAAATTCCACTTGTTAAAGTGAAATTCGGTGCTGCCAATACTAAGCAAACTATGGGCGGTTTTACTGCATGGAGTGGCTTACGTGGCGGCCCTGGTTTTAACCCATCATTCACCGAAATCTTCCCTGATGGCATGTTCACTTATAATGATACAGGCGACATGCTAGATCAATTCTCTGGTGGTGGTAGTGCCCTTGAACCAAATTACTATTACACCTATAGCTTTGAAGAAGCGTTAGCGCGTCAACTTGCTTATTTGAATGAAGACTTATTGGGCGATAATCAATACTCAATTGATCCATTCTTTGATGGTATCGACAGTGAAAGCTACGTAGAAGAGAAAACGCAAAGCTTCTATGTGAACAGCTTATGGGAGTTTGAATTATCTGATTACTTCGTACAGATTAACGCAGGTCTTCGTTATGAAGAAACGGATGTGACCAGTACGGTTCGTCAACGTGTTGAAAGCCAAGTTAACTGGGTGAGTGCATCTGAGTGGATCATGCAGTACGAAACTGGCGGTACAGATAACTTTTATCAAGAAGAAGGTAACTATGATATCTGGTTGCCGAACATCGACGTAAAAGTTGAAATTACAGACGAGCTTGTTGGTCGTGTTTCATGGGGTAAAACCATGGCACGTGCGCCGCTGGGTAATTTGGCTGGTGGCCGTAGCTTAACGGGTAGCCCGAAACCAGGTTCGCGTACAGGTAGCCAAGGTAATACTGATCTGTTGCCATTTGAATCAACTAACCTCGATTTATCCCTTGAATATTACTACGGCGAAGGTAGCTATGCTTCGGTTGGTTACTTCAAAAAAGACGTAGATAACTTTATTCAAACGCAAATAACTGAAACAACCATTGATGGTTTATACGATATCTTAAATGGTCCTCGTTACCTTGAAGCTGTGGCATCTGTAGAAGCTCGTGGTGAGCAAGCTACAAGTGACGCTGTGTTCAATGAAATGCTGGCATTAGGTTATGGTAATGCGGATGGTGCTATTGAACCAACGAGTTCTGATCCACTGATGGTATGGAATATTTCTCAACCACAAAACACGGATAGTAAATCGGTTGATGGCTTTGAACTAGCTGTTCAACACTTATTTGGTGAAAGCGGCTTTGGTTTAGGGGTTAATGCTACGTTTGTTGATGGTGATGTTGAATTTGATGTAGCAAGTTTAACTCAACAAGCTCCTTTATCTGGCTTAAGTGACTCAGCTAACTTCCAAGCTTTTTACGATAAAGATGGTTTATCTGTGAAAGTGACTTACGCATGGCGTGACTCTTACTTAATTGGTGTTGGTCAAGCACAAGGCTCATCTGATGCGCCGCCACAATTTGGCGATACATATGGTCAGTGGGACTTGAGTGTTAACTACGACATTAACGAAAACACGACTGTTTTCTTTGAAGGTATAAACCTTAACAACGAAACTGAGCGTGGCTATGGCCGTTACGAAGAGCAGTTCTTATTTGCTCGTCAATATGGACCACGTTACACAATCGGTGCCCGTTATAGCTTTTAATATGTGATCTCAAAAGGAACAAAAGCCGCTCGTTGAGCGGCTTTTTATTATCTATTTTAATTAATTAATAATTATTGAAGCAACGCACAGTTGATTTGTGTAATATATGCCTCACTAAGTCCACTATAATTAGCTTTTCGTAGACGCAAAAGGTTTGTGTTTTTTGTTAAAGTTATCGTTTTTTCCAACTTTAAATCAAATGTTTAAGTTGTTTAGGTAGAATAATAAATGAGATTATCAGATACCCATATTCAGCAATATATTGACGAAGGCCGCATTGTTATAGAGCCAGCACCAAGTAATGAAATGATCTCGGGTGTCACGGTTGACCTGCGTTTGGGCAATAAGTTTCGTGTTTTCCAAGATCATACTGCTGCGTATGTTGATTTAAGTGGCCCTAAAGATCAGCTTAATAAGGCAATGGAATCAATCATGAGTGATGAAATTGTGCTTGATGAAGAAGAAGCTTTTTTCCTTCATCCAGGTGAATTAGCATTGGCTATTACTCATGAAAAAGTTACTTTACCAGCAGATATTGTTGGTTGGTTAGATGGTCGCTCGTCGTTAGCACGCCTTGGTTTGATGGTACATGTAACAGCGCATCGTATTGATCCAGGTTGGTCGGGTAATATCGTTTTAGAGTTTTATAACTCAGGCAAGCTGCCACTTGCGCTTCGTCCAATGATGAAAATTGGTGCCATGAGTTTTGAAACCATGACAAGCCCAGCACAGAGCCCTTATAACACACGTAAAGATGCTAAATATAAAGATCAAAATACGGCAGTAGCAAGCCGCATTAGTGACGATAATAAATAATCCTTCAACATGTGGTCTTTGGGCCACATATCATTATTTGTTCAACTTTTTACTTATTTGCATTCTCATAAATTGGCAATTTAAGCGTATTCATCCCATACTTTTAGCTGGTGTTTAAAGCACGGAGCTAAAATGCACTTTATTGGCAAGCTGATCCATCAGGTTATAAAAATTTTGCTCGTTTTACTGGGCTGCGTATCGCTTCATAGTGCCAGTATTAATGCTGCAAGCAATAACTTACCGGTATGGGTACTTGATTCAGAACAGCCTTTAGCCAAACTTAGTCAGACCCTCGAAGTATCACTGCAAAATGCTGAGCCTTTAAATGCTTTAGAAAACAATACGGTTCGCCTCGCAGCACAAACCTCCTATTGGTTAATTATCGATTTACAGCAATTGCCTGAAAATAAAAACTATGTTGTTTATCTTAGTGAGCCTAACTTAACGTGGGCAAAGTTTTATCTGTTAGATGAAAATTATCAGTCCACCAATGATCAGCGGCTTGCTTCTCTAGAAAGTTTATCGAATGTGCGACCTCATTGGTTAATAGAGCACAGCCAAGGAGCTCGCTGGGCGCTAGTTAACTTCGTGCACAAAAGATCGCTAACATTAGAACTAGGTGTCGAAACAGCAAAAAGTTTTGAAGTTGACTTACATCAAACTATTTTGAGTTACGGTGCGATTTTAGGGGGGCTGATTTTGTGTATGTTTGTTTGTGGTGTTTACTTTTTTGTATCCCAGCGAACAAAATACTTAGTCCTAAATGCCTATTTTATATTGGTCACCATTGGGTTTTTAATCGATAACGGATTAATAAATTATCTAATTGGTGGTTTTAATTGGGAATCTAAATGGCCTGTTAATGAGTTCGCATTATGTTTTGTGAGCTATTTTTTATATCATTTTTTAGCGATCCATACCTATACAGCAAAGTTTAAAAAGGCCTGGCAAGCAATGATGCTGTGTTTATTCAGTGCAGCTTTATTGTCATCACTATTGCCTCATTTTAATCGTCAGTGGTTATTTATAGTCAGCTGTTTGGGCTTTTTGTGCTTTGCCTCTGTAATATTTTATAGTTTGATTAAGCGTAAGGGTAATCGTACTCATCTGCGTATTTTTATGCTTCTAATTATTGTTATTCAGGCGTTAAGTCTGTTTTTATGGAATGGATTTGGTATTGGCTACCATGGAATTCATAACACCATTTTATTGCTCACATCATTGGCGATCTGCTCCGTACTGTTATTAAAAGACCGTCAGCAAATTTCAGCATTTAGTTATTCGATGCTGCACGATGCGGATACGAAGCTACCAAATAAACAATTTTTACTCGCGCAAATGATGAAAAAAGTGTCGCAAAAGCAACATTTTTCAGTTTTATTATTTAAACCTCATGTACTCTCAAATGCACGTTCTACCTTTGGGTTTGAGCAAGCTAATATTTGTATCAATGAAAAACTAAGTATATTAAACATTCAGATGCAGACCATGAATACATTAAAGTTGGAAGTTCAAGCCACCAGAAGCACATGGCTTGCTCATATTGACGATAGTACATTTGGGTGTTTGATCTTGGGCGAACTAGAATTAAGCCATATTGAGCAATTTGCCTGCATGATCCATGGTGTGTTTGAAGAGGGCCTTACTCATGAAGAAATTAACTTAGTCGACCGTGTTGATATTGGTGTTGCTTATTACCCGATGCATGGCAATACCGCGAAACAAATATTGCAATGTGCAATACAAGCAATGACTGAAAAGCGCCTACAAGGTGAACGTTGGCGTATGTTCGACTCAGAAAGTGCGCGGCTTTCTGAACAAAGGTTATCCATTGCGGCAGCGCTTAAAATTGCGATTGATGAAAATCAGCTAAGTTTGCACTTTCAACCGCAGATATGTTTGAAAACGGGCAAAGTAGTTGGCTGTGAAGCATTACTGCGCTGGACACATCCAATTTTTGGTATTGTTAGTCCTGAGATATTTATTCCAATTGCAGAGTCAGCAGGGGTGATCAATCAGCTAACAGAGTGGGTCGTTGAAAAGGGGGTTGAATGGCAAGCGAAGTTTTGCAAACTGATACCCGATCATGTTATTTCCATCAATATTTCTGCAAAGGATTTATTAAATAAAAATTTACCTGTGCTGCTAATTACCATTTTAAATGAGCAAAATGTGGCGGCTGAATCAGTGATGTTAGAGCTCACTGAATCAGCGACCTTAGAAGAAAGTAAAAAAATTAAAGCCATGCTTGATGATTACCGTTTAATAGGTTTAAAACTCGCTATTGATGATTTCGGTACAGGCTACTCATCACTTGCCTATTTAAGCCAACTTGGTTTTGATGAAGTCAAAATAGATAAACAATTTGTGTTAAATCTGCCGTTTTCGGTTAATGATCAAAGTATCTGTAAGGCAACCTGTGATATCGCCACTACTTTAGGTGCACATGTTGTTGCTGAGGGTATTGAAGATGAGCAAAGCCTCGCTATGTTACAAAGCTATGGTTGCCAGTTTGGACAGGGATATTATTTTTCAAAACCCCTTGCTGCAGATGATTATTTAGACTGGATAAGCGAGGTAAAAAAACTTGACCTTAATCTTGATGCAACAGCGAACCTAGCTGATTAAAATATTTAAGCAAGGCTTCAAAACAATTCATCGTATGCTGCTCATCCGGGTAGATTAAGCCACTTTTCGATAAGCCACTCACTAAAAAGCTATTTTTGATGTTAGGGTGGACGCTAATACACTTTTCAAAACAGCGGGCAGCTAGTTCCTCAGGCATACTCATATAAAGTTGCTTTACTTGCTTATCAAAAGCGATAGATTGTTTTACGAATTCATTTGGATTTTTACCAGAGTTATCTAAAAATACCTGATGATAAAACTCATTTAAGCGTTGATTAAGTGGATGACTCAAGTCTGGTGACTGTTCGAGCCACAGCGCCGAACAGAATTGCATGCTCTTTCTGCCGCTAAATAAGTGCTGACAAATATGATGGTCAAAAGCATGAAACCATTCATGGGCGAGTGCGCCACCACCTGCATTTTTAGCCAGCGCAAGGGTTTGGCTGTGAGCATTATAATGAGCCTGCACACCTTTTTGTCCGCCATGACCAAAAGCAAAATTGAGTTTCCCTCTAAGGCCAATTGCCGTTGGCGGTAAAGTCAGTATTTGCGCAAGATCGGCTAAAGCATCGTAAATTAAATTCGCCGCTAATAGCCGTTCTTGCTTATTAACCCAATTACCAACCACCATAGTGCGAAAACCAAAGGTGTCGCGAATATCGTCAAAATCGACCTGATCATCAAAGCGATAATCGGGTCCCTTACGATGAAAACCTGCGCTTAGTCGTTTTGATACACGCATTATAGATAGCGTGCCTTAACATCATCCGGCATATGCTGAGTTTGCTTATCGACCAGTGCTGCTAATAATCTGTATAGTGGTGTTACATCAATGCCTTCAATTAATTTAAGGCTATGAGCTACAGCTTCTAAAGTTGATAAACTATCTGCTCGAGGTGCTTTACGGATGACGTATTTGTTTTGTGGTATGTGCTTAAAACTCACCGTTTGAAATGCACGGAGGCTAGGGGTTAATTGCAGCATTTTGTAGGCTTTTTTCCATGTACCATCAATTACGATTAAATGATTTAAAGACTGTTTGAAAGCATCTGTAGTGGCAGTGTGCTCATCTAGACTTAAGGCATCCTCAGTAGGGTAAAGAACCGCTGTTGTTGCTTTTGGCAATGTTGCAAGCTGTAAAAAGTCTTGCTCTGACTCACCAGCGATGATCTGGCAATTTTCTAAACCTAAATTCAGTAAATTGGCCGTATTTTTAGTGACTTTTTCCTCACTTGGGTGGCGTAATATAATGATTTTTAGTTTATTATTGATTATGCTTATTGAATCACATAAACAGGTTTTAATTGAAAAGCCACAATGTGAGCATAATTCTCTAGCCATAGATACTCTTGTATACATTTGAAGTCTCTTTAGTATACATGAGCTAGAGCTGTAATTTTGCATTTTTAAAGCAGACAGCTAAAATTGCGATTTAAATATTTGGTTTTATTAAGGGATAAAGATGACGACTATCACTATCGATGAAAGTGCGCTTGAAGGAATGGAGTCGCTACTGGGTGATCAATTTGCTGACACGCTTTCTTTTTGTTGTAGCGAGTTTCAAAGGTTAGGCTCTGAGGTGCACGCTAATCTTGGTTCAGACAACGAAGCTGCAGCGCGTCATGCTCATAGCTTAAAATCAAATGCCGCCCAATTTGGAGCCCAAAGTCTATCTGAGCTCGCTCAATCAATTGAGCATGCACTCAATGAAGGGAATGCTGATATAGCACAGCAAAACAGTGCAAGTATCGATCAGCAAGTTTCTGGCTCTGTAGAAAAATTACAAGCTTGGTTCGCTACTCGCTAAAAACTTGAATTTATTTCAGTTATAACCGCAAAAATCCTCTGGCGTGGTGGCCCCTTACTAGGTTAGTCTTAAGGTTAATTAGTAGAGGTAACCATGTCACAAATCAAAAAGAGTCACAAACTAGACGGTGTCTGTTATGACATACGTGGGCCTGTGCTTGCACAAGCTCGAAAAATGGAAGACGAAGGGCAAAAAGTATTAAAGCTAAACATTGGTAATCCAGCTGCCTTTGGCTTTGATATGCCTGAAGATATGCACAAAGATATCATTCGTAACTTATATTCAGCCCAAGGCTACTGTGACTCTAAAGGCCTCTACTCAGCCCGTGTGGCAGTCTATCAGCACTATCAGCAACGCGGCTTATATAACCTTGATGTCGATAATATTTATATCGGCAATGGGGTCAGCGAACTCATTCAAATGACCACGCAAGCACTACTTGATAATGACGATGAAGTGCTTATTCCTGCACCGGATTATCCGCTATGGACTGCATCGGTTAAATTAGCAGGGGGTAACCCTGTGCATTATCTTTGTGATGAAGAACAAGATTGGTTTCCTGATATTGCTGATATTAAATCGAAGATCACCTCAAAGACCAAAGCATTGGTGCTTATTAACCCAAATAACCCAACCGGTGCGGTATATAGCGATGATCTGTTGATGGAACTGATCAACATTGCTCGCGAGCATAAATTATTGTTATTGAGCGATGAAATTTACGAGAAAATCTTGTACGACGGTGTCAGCCACAGCTCAATTGGCGCACTGTGTGATGATGTACCAATTATCACCTTTAATGGCCTAGCAAAAACGTACCGCGCTGCGGGATTGCGAATGGGCTGGATGGTGCTAAGCGGTCGCACTAGCATGATGGACGATTTGAGCCGTGGCCTAGATATGCTGGCATCAATGCGCTTATGTGCCAATGTACCAGCACAATATGCTATTCAACAAGCTTTAGGTGGTGTGCAGTCAATCGATAACCTGATAAACCCAGGTGGTCGGCTTTATGTTCAGCGTGATATTGCATGGCGTGGTTTAAATGCCATTGATGGTATTAGCTGTAAAAAGCCTAAAGGGGCGCTTTACGCATTTGCGAAAGTAGATACCGCGCACTTTAATATTAAAGATGATGAGCGCATGATTTTAGATTTACTCAAAGCGGAGAAAATCTTATTAGTGCATGGCCGTGCATTTAATTGGCCAGATCCTGATCATTTCAGATTGGTGTTTTTACCAAACAAAGATGATTTAACAGAAGCCATGAGTAAGATGCAGCGATTTTTCGCTGATTATCGACAAAGCTAAAAAAAGCGAGCCGAGGCTCGCTTTTTTAATACGCTTTATCAACACGCACCGTGTTATCGGTGAGGTACACCAAGCGTACTTTATCACCTTGGTTAAACAGCATTTGGTTATCTTTGTCTTGCACAACCATAAACTGTTCGCCGCTTTCTACTTTGATCATCAATTCAACGAGCTGATATTGTAAGACGCGACTGTTTTGTTGGCGGTTGTGAGCAACAGAGCCACCAATCATCGAACCTAAAATGGTTGCTACAGTGCGGCCACTGCCGCCACCAAACTGATTACCGATAACACCGCCAATAAGCGCACCACCAAAGGTTTCCCAGCCGTTGGTTCTGTCTTTGACCAGTTCTTGTTCGGTAATGGTTCGTACTGATTGTACTGAGCCAAATAACACCTGTTGTACTGGTACTGCTTTGTTACGCTGATAGTCAGCATAACTAGGCGAGCTCAGTAATAAACAGCTTGCTAGGATTGCTACTAGGTATTTCATAACCCCTCCTGACTACCAGCCAAAGGTTGATTTCTCACGTGTTTTACGGATTTCAGTTTCATCAGCCCATTCAACTAAGCCGCTTTTTAAATCCATTAAACGCATAGTGAATTTGTAATACACATCAGCCTTGTCAGCATTTGATTTAACAATGCTCGATAAGTTGCCGTATAACATATATTGCGCACCAACTTGCTGGCCAAAGGCAATAGCGGTATTTGGATCAACTAGTGGATCGACGTTTTGGAAATTAAGTTGTTCGCGCACAGCTTCAACACGGGTCATATCAACAAAGCGGAACTTACCACTGCGTAATAACTGTGTTGAGATTGAATCAGTAATTGATTCAGTATCAATATGCTCGCTCGTTTTGTTTTTAATACGCTCAACAAACACGATAGGGCGAGTATTTGCTGTCATGGTGCCAACCACAGGTGAAGCAAGTAACGAGTCTGTCATTTGGCTTGCTACTTTTTGTAGATCCGTTGAGCCAAAATTGATATCTGTGGTTTCAACAGCTTGCGCATCACCATAGCTAACAACGGCTTTATTAGCACAGCCAGATAGTAACAAAGCGCTTGTCATTGCAACGGCCGCAGCCGACTTAACAGAAAGTAATTTCATTGTAGTATCCTTAATCTTCAAATTCTTGTGCTTCTGTTGACACTTCACGCACTGCAAGCGAGAAGGTGACAGCATTTGCTGTCGGGGCTAGGCCCGGTAATTGAGTTTTAGCAAATCCAAATAAAGTAATGGGTTGCCAAGGTGAGTGGTTGCCACGAATAACAAAGCCATCAGCGTCATACCAAGTAAATTGATATTGTAAGTATTGAGACTTTTTATATTGGCTTGCCAGTGTCACAACCACATCAGTTAAGCCGTTCGTTTGGCGTGTTTTTACATCTGTAATGGCTAATTTCTTGCCAAGTTCAGGGTTATTAACAATCAGTTGTTGGTTATACTGTTGTGATGCCTGCTCAACCCCAATGCCAGAAGTGGTAGGGCGTGAGGAGCAAGCCGCAACAAGTAAAATGGTTAATAGTGGCACTAAGTATTTCATCATTGCTCCTAGAGTTGTACAACGTGTGTGTCGTAGTAGTTATTTATGGAAGTTAGAAAAATCAAGGTTAACCCTTGCTTACCAACCGTAAAAGTTATTTCGCCATGCCCTGGCACAGTTAAAGTGTGCTGACCTGTGGGCATTGGGTGCTGAGCAATGCTAAGTTGGCTTGGTAAAGTCAACCAGCTTCGTGTATCAGCTTGCTCAGATGCAACGTTATAAATGTTGGCTAAAATGTTACCAACATCGCCGCCACTTCTTGCTAACTCTGCACGTACCTTTTCTTTTGCTACCAGACGTATTACTTGTCGGGTTATTCTGCCAGCACTTTGATCCTTTAATGTCTTCGCCGCTAGCGCTTCGAGCCTAACAATGGGCGTCAGTGGCAAATTTTCGCCATCGAGAGTCACTGTTTTATCACTGGCCGCATAGGGCGCAGCGCGATAAACTGGCATGGCAACACTATAAAAGCGTGCATCGCCACGCGAAGTATAAATAGGTAACCGTAAATTAAACTCTTGCCTTGCTGGTATTAAACCTTGCTCTGCAATTACAATTACTTGGCCTGTGTTTGCTTGAGCTTGCTTTAATTTGCCAAAGCGTTTGCTAAATTCTTCAAAGTCCTGATCAAAACCTTGTTTTTTGGCAAGGCGTAACACTGCTTGCTGTAAGTAGCTATTCTCACTGTTTATTTCGAGCGCTTTCTTATAGTCGATATAGGCATCATCAAATTGTTTATCTGCCTCATAAAGTAGGGCCGATAAATAAAACGTAAAAGCATTTTGAAAGCCATTTTTGACATTACCAATTAACTCGGCCATATCAGGGTAGCCTTGAGCGGAGTTTTCCGCTTGTTCATCAAGTGCGGCTTGATTATCTTTTAGTGCATCTTCTTGCACTTTATTAGCGCGTCTAACTTCAACTAATGCAGATTCAAGTTGTTTATCAAATACATAACTCAGTGCTTTGTAGCTATGCAGCATGGTCATTTCATAGGCTGCTGGCTCATAACCAATCACTGAGTCATTGGTTAATAATGAATTTGTTTGCTCAAGGCCTGCACTTAGCTGTACTTTGGCTGCTTGACGCTTTTTTTCCATATTTTGATAAACAGCTTCAAAGGTCTCATTGGCCTGAGAATTTTGTTTAGCCAAAAACTCAAGACGGGCCGTTTCAAGCTGATTTAACAAATAGTTACTATGGCCTCGGCTGTTACTTGGCAAAAGCTGCTGAGCACTTGCTATGTTATTTTGAGAAACAGCTTGGCGCACAGGTCTTAGCTGCGTCGCATAATCTTGGAATAGATCAGTAATACCTATGGTACTGCAACCAGATAACAGTAAAGCAGCTCCAATAAATAAACGTCGATGCACTGAACACTCCTTTTAAACAATGTACTCAGATTAGCATACGCGGCTTAACCTTATATGATAAATTATGTAAAAAATCGTAAGTTAATAGACAACTTTCTGGTCTTTATATTTTTTATGTTAAAGGAACACCGCATTTGTTAAGCACTGTACTGTATACCTTGATTGCACTTTGTGCGTTTGCAGCTAACTCTTTGCTGTGCCGAATGGCATTGCAAAGTGGTGATATTGATCCGTTAAGTTTTACTGCCATTCGCTTAGCAAGTGGCGCGTTTATGCTGCTTGGCTTACTTTTATGGCAAACAAAGCTAAAGCAAACAAAATCACAATCAGCTAAACCTTTAACCGATAAAGGTAATAATATCAGTGCGCTTAGTTTATTTGTTTACGCGCTGTGCTTTTCAGTTGCCTATGTTGATTTAAACACAGGCACAGGCGCACTTATCTTATTTTCGGCAGTGCAGTTAACTATGATAGGTCATAGTGTTTTAAATAAAGAACCACTCAGTAAAGTGCAGTGGGGGGCTTTGTTTATCGCTTTTGCGGGTTTTATTTACTTAATGCTGCCCTCAGCCACCGTGCCTTCTTTCATGCCAGCAATGCTCATGGCGTTAAGTGGCGTAGCGTGGGGTGTTTACAGTATTCGCGGAAAATCATGCAGCTCACCTTTGCAAGCAACCAGCTTTAACTTTCTAAGAAGTTTAATACTTGTGCCAATTTTAGTCTTTCTAGCCGTGGTTGACTGGCAGGGTATCACAGCAACTGGCGTTTATTTGGCGATAGCTTCAGGAGCGCTTGCATCTGGGTTTGGTTATAGCATTTGGTACATAGCATTACCTAGGCTTAAAAGTAGCCAAGCAGGGGTGGTGCAGCTAACCGTGCCTGTGCTTGCCACATTAGCTGGGGTGGTGGTTTTAGATGAGCAATTAACAGCGCGTTTAGTTGTAGCCAGCGCCTTAATTCTTGGCGCTGTACTGGTGTTTTTGATGGCTAAAAAGCGCAGTGTCTAGATTAGGGCTTATTAACATTTAATACGTAGCGTTCATACAGGGTGTTTAGTTCGGCTAGTATCGCTTGTTTACCGCTGAGCTCACTTTGTTCAATAGATTGCTGTAATGTTGCAACTGACAAATACTGCATCATCTTAGCTGATACACCGATATGGCTGATATGCCAAGGCTCAGGGGCAACTCCACCTTTGTACTCTTGGTAAGGGCGATAAAAACCATACTTTTCTAAGTTATCGTCAAGCCATGCAGCAAGCTTGGCAAAGGGCCCTGTGGGTGAATACTCATCAGGCGTTAATTGCAGCTGGTAATCATCGTCAATAGGGTGGGTATCGTAAATGTCGAGGTCGGTACCAAAGTGGTGCCTGCTTGCCCCCGGAAGTGCTGAGTAAAGCATAATAGCGTGGCACTTTTCAGTATCACTTAGGCTTGCTAAATCTACCGTTTGTTGCTCAAGGGTGTAAACCGGTCGAAGGCCCTGAAATTTAGCATTCCAAATAGCACTTTGACGATGAAAGTCGCGAAAGCTTGAGGCAATTGTCAGATCAATACCTGCTTCTTTTGCCCCTTGCTGCAGAGCTAAAAAATCATTAACAATATCACGATGCAAGCGATGATTTTGTAGCTCAACTAAATGTGAGCTACTTAACCCCGTGGCGCATTGTTTAAGCTCGGTTTGGTTCATGTAAGCAGTTGCTCTAAAATGACTTCGTAAATATCAGCTAGTTGAATTAAATCATCGGTGCTAACACATTCATCTACTTTATGAATAGTTTCATTACGCGGACCAAGCTCAATGACTTTGGCACCCGTTTGTGCGATAAAGCGACCATCAGAAGTACCGCCGGTAGTTTCAAGTGCGGTGTCGCGTCCAGTTACCTGCTTAATAGCGTGCACGGTGGCATCAACTAACGGGCCATGGTCGGTTAAAAACGGTAGTCCATTAACAATCCAATTTAGCTCGTAATTGAGGTTGTGTTTCTCAACAATATCAACCACTCGTTGCTGTAGCTGTTGGTGAGTTACTTCGGTGCTAAAGCGAAAGTTAAATTGAATTTCAAGCTCACCTGGGATCACATTACCGGCACCAGTGCCACCGTTAATATTCGAAACTTGAAAGCTGGTTGCAGGGAAAAATTCGTTACCTTGATCCCACTCGGTTTGACTCAGTTCAGTTAACGCAGGAGCAGCTAAATGAATTGGGTTTTGCGCTAAATGCGGGTAAGCAACATGGCCTTGCACACCTTTAACAGTTAAAAAGCCAGTTAAAGAACCGCGACGACCATTTTTTACTACATCACCAAGCACATCACGTGAAGAGGGTTCGCCAACTAGGCATAAATCAATCTTCTCACCTCGTGCTTCAAGAGTATCGATAACACGGGTTGTGCCGTTGATAAACGGGCCTTCTTCATCAGACGTAATTAAAAACGAAATTGACCCTTTATGATCTGGGTGTTTAGTCACAAAACGCTCTGTGGCAACCACCATAGCAGCTAAAGAGCCTTTCATATCGGCTGCACCGCGGCCATGTAACATACCGTCTTTTACCAGTGCTGAAAAAGGCGGGTACTGCCAATTTTTTGCAGGACCTGTTGGTACAACATCTGTGTGACCAGCAAAACAAAAATGCGGTGACGCATCTCCCTTACGAGCCCAAGTATTCAAGGTATCAGTGAAAAACAGTGATTCAATATTAAAGCCTAGTTTTTCAAGGCGTTCGTTCATTAACGCTTGGCAACCAGCATCTTCAGGCGTTACTGATTCACGCTGAATAAGCGCTTGAGCAAGTTCAATAACAGGGTGAGTCATTAGGCAAAAATCTCATCGTATTGAGCGGCTTTAAAACCTAAGTGGTATTGGCCGTTATGCACAAGTACCGGGCGCTTGATCATCGCAGGTTGCTCAACCAGCAATGCTAATGCAGATTCTTTATCTAGGTTTTGCTTTTGCTCATCAGATAATTGACGGTAAGTTGTGCCGCGTTTATTAACTAAATCTTGCCAATCAATGTGCGCTGCAAACTCATTAACTAGCTCAGCACTAATGCCGTCTTTACGGTAATCATGGAAAGTAAATTCTTGATTGTTATCAGTTAAATATTTCTTGGCTTTTTTGATTGTATCGCAATTGCTGATACCGTACATGATAGTCATAAATTCTACTTTTTAGTTACAGTGAGTAATGTGTCTACCCCAGCAGTGACCTGAGATAGTGAATAATATAGGGGTCCAAGATGTTGGCTATTGAGAACACATAGGGTGCCAAGCATAGGGCTGCTCAGCTCGCGTAAATCAAAATAGGCCAATCGTTCACCTTGGTTAATTTTACTGCCGTTTAATTTAGCGATATTGGTGTGGTTGATATGTTCTTCAACCGATGAAAACGATAAGTTTAATAAAACTTTTAAACCGTTTTTTGCCTGTAAAATGTATTCTTTACCGGCATTTTTAACTTGTAATAAGGTGCCATCGAATGGCGCGATTATGTTGTGGCTGGTTAGTTCAACACTAATGCCTGGGCCAAGGGTGGCAAAACGAAAAAATGGCTCAGGGTGCTCGCTAATGCTTTTTACACGCCCAGTAAATGGGCTTTTAATGGCCATGCAGCGCGCTTTTCTGAGGCTGCGTTCGGGTAAGTATTGAACTTCGTTAGTCATGGCTTATTTAACATCACCTAGCACATGGTAACCGTCTTTTTTCAGAGCTGTAATGGCTTTGGCCATACTTTGCTTTTTCACCAATACATAATCGGTATCGTAAGTTGATAAAGCAAAAATCGAAATTGACGCTTTTGCTAGTACGCCAGAAATGTTCGCCATAATACCTGTTAATGAAAAACCAAGTGGGCCAATGACTTCCAGTGCTTGCCAGTCGGTTTCTTGGTCCAGACTGTCGAGCTGGAAACTACTAGGGCAGACAATAGACAGCTCATCAGCCGTTTTTGCAATAAAGAAAATAGCTTGTTGGAGTAAGGCTGGGTCAATCGTCGCATCGACATCTAAACTATGAATGGTAAGTTCTTCACTATGAAGTTGTAACGTTTGTTTTGACATCTGCGATCCTATCTTTGAAGCCTTTGAATTTATAGTATAGGTAAACAAAGTTAAGATAAAGCGCAATAATTTTGATTGCTGAGGTTTTACTCAATATCGCTGTTGAGGTTGTCCACAGATTCTGTGGATAAATATGGGAATAGGTCAGTATAAAGAAGCTAATAGGCTAATTTATAAAGGGTTTATAAATTAGCCTAAATTTTGAAGGGTTAATTTTCTAAGCTTTCAACTTGCTTAGCTTGAATCGCTGTAAGGGCAATGGTGTAAACAATATCGTCTACTAATGCACCACGGCTCAAGTCATTTACCGGCTTACGCATACCTTGCAGCATAGGGCCAATACTAATTAAATCGGCACTCCGTTGAACGGCTTTATAGGTTGTATTACCCGTATTTAAATCAGGGAATACAAACACTGTTGCTTTACCTGCAACCGGGCTGTCTGGTGCTTTCTTAAGTGCTACGTTTTCCATAATTGCAGCGTCGTACTGAAGCGGGCCATCAATCACTAAATCAGGACGCTTTTGCTGGGCAAGTTTAGTGGCTTCACGCACTTTTTCTACATCAGCACCTGAACCCGAGGTACCCGTACTGTAGCTTATCATTGCAACACGCGGTTCAATACCAAACGCAGCCGCTGAATCAGCTGATTGAATCGCGATATCGGCCAGTTGCTCTGCTGTTGGGTCTGGGTTGATTGCACAGTCACCATAAACCAGAACTTGATCAGGTAACAACATAAAGAACACTGACGATACCAACGATGAACCCGGTGCAGTTTTAATTAATTGTAACGGCGGGCGAATCGTATTTGCTGTAGTGTTAACCGCACCCGACACTAGGCCATCTACTTTGCCTTGTTCAAGCATCATAGTACCAAGCACCACGTTATCCAGTAATTGCTCTTGAGCAACCACTTCTGTTAAGCCTTTGTTTTTGCGAATTTCGACCATAGGCGCAACGTAATCGTTGATCACATCACTTGGCTCAACAATAGTTACGTTATCGTTAAGCTCCACACCTTGTTGCTCAGCAATACGTAAAATCTCTTCTTTGTCACCAAGTAAGATTGTTTTTGCAATGCCACGTTGACCACAAATTGCCGCAGCTTTAATTGTGCGCGGCTCATTACCTTCTGGTAAAACAACCGTTTTATTCGCTTGACGAGCTTTGTCTGTCAGTAAGAAGCGAAACGCTGGTGGAGACATTTTACGAGTACGACCAACACTTTGTGCCAGGCTGTCTAACCAGTCAGAGTCAATATGGCTGGCGTTGTGATCTTTTACTTTATCGATACGTTGGTCATCATCACACGGTACTTCCATATTGAAGTTGTGCAGTAATAAAGACGTGCGCCACGTATCTTCTTGTGTTGCTAGGATTGGCAGGCCAGTATCCATCGCTTGTTCGCATAATTTCATGATGCGATCTTCAGGTTTAAAGCCACCGGTTAATAAAATAGCCCCAAGCTTGGTACCATTCATAGCCGATAAACAAGCGGCAACGAGTACATCAGAGCGATCGCCCGGAGTGACCAGTAATGCACCTGGGGTAAAGTGGCTTAAAATATTCGATACAGTACGAGCACAGAAAGTAACGCGACGTAAACGACGGTGAGCCATGTCGCCTTCATTAATAACTTCAGCCTTTAGGTATTCACATAAATCACGCACACGCGGCGCTACTAGGTCGAAATCCCACGGGATTGAACCTAATAATTTAAATGGGTGCTTTCTGAAAATAGGCAGCGATGCTAAACGGTTTAATTCGTTTTCAAGTTGTTCAGGCTCATGGGCTTCAACAAGGTCTGCACGGGCACGACCTTCGTCATCTAAAGGTGCATTAACTTTATTGAAAATACAGCCTAACACGCGAGGGTGGTTAACACCGCCATAGTTGCCTGAGGCGATTTCTAAACGGTCTTCAATTTGGTCATTGCTGTCGTTACTAGGTGTTAAAACAAAAACTATATCAGCACCCAGTGTTTGCGCGATTTCACGGTTTACACGACCAGCATATGGCTGACGACGTGTTGGCACCATACCTTCGATAATAGCAATTTCGTCTTCTTTAATAGTGCTTTCAAAGCGCTCTACGATTTCTTCTAGTAAATCGTCGCCTTTACCATCACCAATCATTTGCTCTGCATAGCTAAGCTCAAATGGTGTCGGCGGATTAATTGGTGAGCCATGGGTAACAATTTGCGTCGACTTTTCAGGACCTGTATCGCCAGAACGTGGCTGTGCAATTGGCTTGAAAAAGTTCACTTTGAGCGCTTTTTGCTCAAGCGCACGCACTAAACCAACAGAAACAGATGTTAAACCAACCCCAGTCGAAATAGGGATCAACATAATTCTACGTGCCATTTACTTAACCCTCCTTTGCAATGCGGGCTGCATCGTTAGCAATAACCCATTCTTCGTTGGTCGGGATCACAAACGCTTTAGCATGCGTTTGGCCTTTTGAAATTAAGCCTTCTTTACCAAAACGTGCCGCTAAGTTTGCAGCTTCGTCACACTCAAGGCCTAAAAAGCCTAATTGGGTGATCACTTTGTCTCGAATGATATCTGAGTTTTCACCAATACCACCGGTGAAAATAAGCGCATCAAGGCGCTGCACAGGCACTAAGAATGCGGCGATTTGTTTTGCTAAACGGTAGCAAAAAATATCGAGCGCAAGGTTCGCTTGCGGGTGGCCTTCAACAGCGGCTTCTTCAATAGTGCGACAGTCATTTGATAGTTCACTAATACCTAACAGGCCACTTTGCTTATTAAGTAAGTCATCAATTTCTTGCACTGAATAATTAAGTTGCTGAGTTAAAAACGTGAATAAACCCGGGTCGATACTACCACTGCGGGTACCCATCACTAAGCCTTCAAGCGGTGTAAGGCCCATACTGGTATCAACACTCTTACCATCTTTAATCGCACATACCGAACAACCATTACCTAAATGTGCACTGATCACATTGGTTTGGTCGCGCTCTTTGCCGAGCATTTTTGCCGCTTCACCTGCAACATAATAATGGCTTGTACCATGGAAGCCATAACGTCTTACGCCGTGCTCTTTATAAAGCGAGTAAGGCAGGGCGTATAAGTAAGCAATATTTGGCATGCTTTGATGAAATGCTGTATCAAACACCGCAATTTGTGGCAGCGCTGAGAACGCTTGCTGTGCAGTACGAATGCCCAATAAGTTGGCTGGGTTATGAAGTGGTGCAAGTGCGGCTGTTTTTTCGATAGCTGCAAGTACATCATCGTCGATAAGCACAGATTCAGTGAAATGCTCACCACCGTGTACAACACGATGACCCACAGCAATTAAATTATCCGCAAGGCCTAACTCATTAACTAGCTTCACAAGCTCAGCAATGGCTGCATCGTGGGCTTGGCCCTTTGCAAGCTCAATAAGTTGTTTTTCACCATTATATTTATATTTGATTGAAGGCGTGTCTGAGCCAAGGCGCTCAGCTAAACCAGAAATAACTTCGTCAGAAGTGGCGGCATCTAAAATGGCAAATTTTAAACTTGAACTACCACAGTTCAGTACTAAAACATGTTGTGGTGAGCAAAGGGGCGTCGACATAGCTAGGTCCTAAAAGTACGATATCAGTCAGTGTATATTAAGGCTTGATAATTAGAATTCTTTGCCAGTATAGTAAATAAGTATTTTGTTGCTACACTTAACAAAGCTAGGCTGTAATTATACTAAAGTCTGGTTGACTTAAGCCGATAACATTTTATCTCATTTAGACTTTAAACGTTAGTCTCCTAACCATTAATTTGGTATTAAAACTAGGACAGGTTTTGCAGGGATTGTATCCGGGAGTGTGTTACACTCGGTTGTGAAACAAGTTGAAAACCCTAGGAGTGATGATGCAAAAAGGTGTCATGTCACAAGTGCAAACAGGTCGTCAGTACGCTAAAAAATGGCCGATGCGACAAGAGCTCGCTCCATTGTTTGCCGAATTTAGAGTGATCAAGGCCACTGATCTGGCAATTACAGTGATGCCAATATTGGCAATGCTGACCGTATTTATGCAAGTTAATTACTTAGGTAGTGATTATTTTCCACAAGCTATCACGATCGCGCTTTTCTTTTTATCATTACCGCTGCAAGGTTTGTTGTGGCTAGGCCGCCGTGCAGAAACCCGTTTAGAGCCAGCAATGCTAAGTTGGTATACCGAGCTGCACAGTAAAATGAAGGCGCATGGTTATCAGTCACAATTAACGACTGAAAAACCACGCTACACTGACTTAGCTCAATTATTAAAAGACATGTTCGAAAAAATGGATAAAGCCTTCACTAAAGAGCACTTCTAATCGCGAACAAACTGGCTCACATAAAACGATAACGTTACTTTTTGTGGGCCTTGTTGCTCTATCTGTTGCCAATGCTCTGGGCGAAACTTCCAAGCAAACGGCGTCATCATAATTAAATGTTTAATCTCATCGACAGACAACAGCACCTGTTGCTCTAATAAGTTTATCGACTCTTTGCTAAAGCCTGCTGGTGGTTCTATCTCAGTATGCGGTTTTACATCGGCATAAATAAACGCTTTTAACTCTTTAAGGTGCCAAGGCCCAGGGCTTGCAACAATTAAACTAGCTTGCGGCTTGGCAAGGCGGGCAAGCTCTTGTGCAAATAAAGGGGCAAACACACTAACAAGCACATCAGCCTGCGCATCTGCAAAAGGGGCTTGGCTAATCGACGCGACACTAAAATGCGCATTTTCGTAGCGCTTAGCGGCGTATTTTACCGCGGGCTTAGAAATATCGACACCATATACATCGGCACTCGACTGCGCTGCTATAGCTTGAGTATAAAAACCTTCACCACAGCCTAAATCAATCACTGAACTTGGTTCGAGAGATGCCACTAACTCAGCTAAAGCCTGCTGTAAAAACAAATAGTGTCCGGCACTTAAAAAAGCGCGGCGAGCCTGCACCATTTCAAGGTTATCGCCCGGTTGTTTCGACTTTTTATTTTGCACGGGAAGTAAATTGACATAACCCTCTTTGGCGATATCAAAACTGTGGTTATTGTCACAACGGTAAGTTTTGTCGTTTAGAGTGAGTTCAAGTTTGCAAAGCGGGCAGTGGTAGTGAAGACTCATGAGTCTAAATAGTCCTTATCATAAAAGGTTTTAACCCAATGAGGGCGATAGGTGATCATCAAGGTAATGGCCATACCATTGAGCATTGCTTCAGGAAACCAAATTATGGCACACAGAATCAGATAATTTTCTGAAATCTCAATAAAACTGTAATCACCAAGCAAGTAATAAAACACACCGCTGGTAAGTATTTTAATACAGGCGGTAACAGCAGCGGTTAAAAACGCGCATAAAAAGATATAAATAAAAAAGTGTCTCGGCAGGTAGCTATAACAAAGCACAAAACACAAATAGCTCAATGTAATTGGTAAAAAAGCAGTAAACAATAAATGCACTGGCAGTATTGATACTGGCAACTGAGCGACTAATACCAAGAGTAAACTTGCAAGAAGGCTTGCAAAAATAGCCAGCCGCCAACCTAAAATTAGGGTCACTGCAGTAACCCCTAAAATATGCAATTCGAGGCCTGGCAATATCCCCGCTTTAATGCGCCACAGTACCGCAAGTACTAAAGCACATGCGAGCACACCCACTTGTCTTATTGGCGTTGCCAATAATTGTGATGCGCTTTGCTTATCAAAGCTGAGCCAAAGTATTATAGCCACACAGCTCCACAAAGGGAGCTGCCATTGCAGTGTGTCTATCATGCGTTAAATGTTGACCAAATTGGCGCATGATCAGATGGTTTTTCGATACCTCGCAATTCGTAATCGATACCAGACTCAACACAACGCTCAGCAAGAGCTGGAGTTGCTAAGATCACATCAATACGTAGACCACGGTTGTCATCAAAACCTTTTGAGCGGTAATCAAACCACGAGTATTGCTCAGTTTTTTCTGGGTAAAGTTCACGGAAGGTATCTTTAAAGCCCCAGTTTAATAAAGTGCTTAACCATTCACGCTCTTCAGGTTGGAAAGAACACTTACCTGTTTTTAACCAGCGCTTACGGTTTGGTTCACCAATACCAATGTCGAGATCGGTCGGTGAAATATTAATGTCGCCCATCACAATAACATCTTGCTCTGGCGTGTGGTTATCTTCTAAGTGAGTCATTAAATCTTTATAGAATTGACGCTTATAAGGGAATTTGGTTTCGTGGGAAATATTATCCCCTTGCGGGAAGTAGCCATTCATCACCGTTAGGTCACGACCATTTTCTTGTGTCACGGTAACACTGATCATACGACGCTGTGATTCGTCGGTATCGGTTGCAAAGCCTTTAACAACTGATTTTGGCTCTTGTTTACATAACATTGCCACGCCGTAATGTGCTTTTTGACCGTGAAAATAAACGTGATAACCCATTTTTTGCACATCTTCGAGAGGGAAGGCCTCATCATGTACTTTGATTTCTTGTAAGCCAATAATATCTGGTTGATGTTTATCAATTACGGCTTGCAATTGGTGTAAACGAGCGCGCAGGCCGTTAATGTTAAATGAGATTACCTTCATGGTGCACCTATTATTTTTGTTTCAGTGTTTAGCGCAATTCTATCATCAAACTAGGGCTTATTCATGAGCTAATTACGAAAATCAAATTGGGTAAATGTTGATCAATTGCTGCTTAATTTAAAAACATTGTTAACTCACTATTAATTATTAAATTAAATAAATAATTCAGTTGATCTGCTTATTTTTGTTTATATAATGCGCGCAAACCACCCGTTCATATTATGTACTATTTAAAGGTAAACCATGAAAAAACAATTAGTGATGCTTTCTCTTGCATGTATCTCATTTGGCTCATTAGCAAGCAACCCGCACTACTTTTCAGCTGATAACAGTATTGAATCGAAGTTATGTAGCTTAAGTGCAAACGAAGGGTTTACCGCTGCACGCAAAGAAGCAGCAAAGCATGGCATTTCAATGTCACGTTTTTCAAAAAGCATTTTATGTAACGGTACTGACATTCGTGAAATTGCAAAAAAAGCACAATCACAAGAAGTAGCAAAAGCAGCGATTGAAGTGTTTGCTAAAAATGAGCAAAAAGAAACTCAACTTTGCATCACTGCACTTAAAAAAGGTTTAACACCTGTGCGTGAAAAAATTGGCAACTTAAACACGTTAAAATGTAATGGCGAAGCAGTAACAGACTTCGTTAAGCGTTACCAAAACGCAGCTATCTAATAGCGACAGTATACTTATTTGTAAAAAGCGCTCTTCGGAGCGCTTTTTTTATGAAAAAATTACAGCAACCTATGAAAAGCTTGCTAAATCATAGGCTTAACAGTAACTTAACTAGATTGTAAGTGCTTGATTTTAGTCAATAAGGCATTTTGGCATTCAACTTGAAATAGTCTAATTGAATCTAATCGACTACAAGGAAATGTCTTATGAAAAAGTTAACTTTAGCATCTACAATTTTAGCAGCACTAAGTCTTTCAGCATGTTCTGCAAGTAACTCTTTAGCAAAAATCGACAGCGATTTTGGCAGTCTAGATAATGACAATGACGGCTATATCTCTAAGGTAGAAGCTGACGATGATGCAATTTGGGAGCATTTTTCAAACATCGATACCAATATGGACGAGCAAATCAGCCGTACTGAATTTAATGCATACATGCAATTAAATACAGGCAAGGTGGCAGCTGATAGTGAGGTATCTGAATCAGCATTTAAAGCTGAAATCGCTAAATTTGACCCAATCGAAAATGACTTTAAATCGTTAGATAACGACAAAAATGGTTATGTTTCAATTGAAGAAGCCGATGACGACGATATCGCAAATCACTTTGGCTATATGGATAGCAACAAAGATAAGCGTATAAGCCGCACTGAGTTTGTTAATTACATTAGCAAATATGGCAGCGACGTTGCCGAAGATGATGCCCTTGAAATGGTTAAAAATAGCTAATTTCAAAATTCATTTATAAATATCCCCCAAAGCCAGTGTTTTACACTGGCTTTTTTACAATAATTTTTCCAACCTTGGCCGACTTCTGTCATAATAGAGCGTTAGTGATTTAAAATGACCTTTAGTAGCAATGGCCACAAAACGTATCAGTGATGAACAGTTAGTCGAAATCATAGAAGCCGCGATTTTTGTTGCTGGAAAACCTGTGTCTAAACGTCATTTAAAAGAGACAGTATTAGCTGATTTAAGCGTATCTATGCCGCGCATTAATAATGCAATTGAACAAATTCAAACGCATTATCAAACCCGAGGCATTAAGCTTGTTGCAGTAGGCAGCGGTTACAGGTTTCAAGCCTGCGCTAGTTTAGCGCCTTGGCTGGCAAACTTATGGCAAGAGCGCGCACCTAAATACTCACGAGCACTACTAGAAACTTTATCCTTGATTGCCTATAGACAACCTATTACCCGTGGTGAAATTGAACAAGTACGGGGGGTTGCTGTTGGCTCAGGAATTATTAAAACCTTATTAGAAAGAGAGTGGGTTAGGGTTGTTGGCCATAAAGAGGTGCCCGGGCGCCCAGCGTTGTTTGCCACAACATCCGCTTTCTTAGATTATTTTTCATTAGCTGGTTTAGATGAATTACCGCCGTTACCTGAACTTCAGGAGAGTAAAATCAACCAGTTATTGAGCGATCCTTCTGTGAGAGAACTATCTGAATGAGTAATGTAGAAACTGAAAAGTTACAAAAAGTATTAGCCCGTGCTGGCGTGGGTTCACGTCGTGAAATGGAAAAATACATCGATGCCAACCGCGTGAGCGTGAATGGTAAAGTGGCTCGTTTAGGCGACCGCGTAGAAGCAACCGATGTAATTCGTGTTGACGGTCACGTAGTAAAAATTGAAGACAAAGCCGACCGTATTTGTCGTGTACTTATGTATAACAAACCAGAAGGCGAGTTATGTACACGTAAAGACCCTGAAGGCCGTCGTACGGTATTTGACCGTTTACCACGTGTTGATGGCGAACGCTGGATTGCAGTTGGCCGATTAGATATTAATACCGCAGGTTTAATGCTGTTTACTAACGACGGTGAACTTGCTAACCGTTTAATGCACCCAAGCTACGAAGTAGAGCGTGAGTACTCAGCTCGTGTGTTTGGTGAAGTGACTAACGAAACGCTACGCACTCTAACAAAAGGCGTTGAGCTTGAAGATGGTCCTGCGAAATTCTTAAACATCAAACCTATGGGTGGTGAAGGTATCAACCGTTGGTTCAATGTGACTTTAACAGAAGGTCGTAACCGCGAAGTACGTCGTTTATGGCAATCACAAGATGTTGAAGTATCGCGTCTTATCCGTATTCGTTACGGTAAGTTAGAGCTTGATAAGCGCTTGCCACAAGGTGGTTGGGCTGAACTTGATTTAGAGACGGTTAACTATTTACGCAAAACAGTACAACTAGGCCGCGAAACGCAAACTAAGCTGTCGGTTATTCCTGAAAAGCGTAAAGACAAACGTGCCAAAATCAACCAAATCCGTAAGGCGGTTAAAAAGCACAATCAACGCGCTAAACAAACTAAGCGTCGTTAATCAGAAATATAATTGTTTGCAGATAAACTAATTTATTTGCAAACAGGCATAAAAAAAGCAGCGATTTCGCTGCTTTTTTTGTTTCACAATGCTAATTAAGCATTTTCGACTGCTGTACGTGGGTCAACATATTCCATGTTGAAAGCTTCAGCTACTTCTTTATAAGTAATTTGGCCTTTGATTACGTTTAAGCCTTTTAAGAAGTTAGCATCGTCAAGAAGCGCTTTCTTATAACCTTTGTTAGCAAGGTTGATGATGAACGGTAATGTTGCATTGTTAAGTGCGAACGTAGAAGTACGTGGAACAGCACCTGGCATGTTAGCAACACAGTAGTGAACAACGTCATCAACAATGTAAGTAGGATCAGCGTGAGTTGTCGCTTTAGACGTTGCGATACAACCACCTTGGTCGATTGCAACGTCAACGATTGCAGAACCAGGCTTCATTGCTTTGATGTGCTCAGCTGTTACTAGTTTAGGCGCTGCTGCACCTGGGATTAGTACGCCACCGATCACAAGGTCAGCTTCTAATACGTGTTTTTCTAGTGCGTCAGCAGTAGAGTAGATAGCTTTAACTTTATTACCGAACTGTGCGTCTAATGCACGTAATACGTCGATGTTACGGTCAAGAACAACAACATCAGCACCTAGGCCAACAGCCATTTGCGCTGCGCTACGACCAACCATGCCGCCGCCGATAACAACAACTTTAGCTGGCTCAACACCTGGTACACCACCAAGTAACATACCACGGCCGTGGTTTGATTTTTCAAGCGCTTGTGCACCAGCTTGGATAGACATACGACCAGCAACTTCACTCATAGGAGCAAGAAGAGGTAAACCGCCACGTGAATCAGTTACTGTTTCGTAAGCGATACACACTGCGCCACTTTTAACTAGGTCTTCAGTTTGTGGAAGATCCGGTGCTAAGTGAAGGTAAGTAAATAGAATTTGGTCTTCGCGTAACATTGCACGCTCAACAGCTTGTGGCTCTTTTACTTTAACGATCATTTCAGCTTTAGCAAAAACGTCTGCTGCTGTAGGTAAAATTTCAGCACCAGCTGCAACATAATCTTCGTTAGTGAAGCCAATGCCCATACCAGCATCAGTTTCAACAAACACTTGGTGGCCATGGTTTACTAGTTCACGAACACTTGCAGGAACCATACCTACACGGTATTCATGGTTTTTGATTTCTTTAGGTACACCAATAATCATAGTTTTTCGCCTTAATAGAACGGGATAAAATTTTTGACTATTATATTCATGACCAGCCAGTGTGTCTCACCTTTTTTAAGTGGTATTCTAGTGATATAATCTAAAAATATATTTTAAACAGTGCAAAACTCTGGTTTGGCTTATGCATCAATTACTCGACAGAATAGACCGTAAAATTTTAATGGAATTACAGCTCGATGGTCGGATCTCTAACGTAGAGCTGGCAAGGCGTGTAGGATTAAGTGCCACCCCTTGTTTGGAACGGGTAAAAAAGCTCGAAAGAGAGGGCTATATACTCGGATATAAAGCAGTAGTGGATCCTGCTAAGCTTGGCCAAGGTTTGTCGGTTTATGTAGAAGTCACTATCACCAAAACCTCACCAGATGTTTTTGAAGAATTTAACGCTGCGGTTAAAAAGCACGACGAAATAATTGAATGCCATCTAGTGTCGGGTAATTTCGACTTTTTATTAAAAACGCGGGTAAATGATATGTCGGAATATCGAAATGTACTGGGTGATATTCTACTAAAACTACCAAATGTTAGTGAAAGCCGAACTTATGTGGTAATGGAAGAAGTAAAAGGTGAAGAAGGGGTCATTATTCGCCCATATATTGCCTAAACTGTTAAAATATACATTGAGTAACAAAAACTTGTTCATTATCAGTCCATCAAGGCTAAGATAAAGTGCATCAAACGGCATTTCCTGCTAAGGTATTTCACTGCTAATCGATCAGTAAAGAATAATAAGGAATAGGGAGCTATGCGCCTAAATGGTGTTCAAAGACTGTTAGAAACGGGGCTAATCATCAGCACCTTTGCTGCAGTATTTATTTTATGTGCATTAATCAGTTTTGATCCTGCGGACCCTTCATGGTCGCAAACCGGTGAATTTGTTAATGTTAAGAATATTACCGGCACAGCGGGAGCTTGGGTTGCAGATATCCTATTACTCACTTTTGGCTGGCTTGCTTATTTAGTGCCTGTTGCTATTCAATTGTTCGGTTATTTATTATTTAAACAACCACACCGTATTTTCCAGCTTGATTACACCACGCTTGCCTTACGTGTTATTGGTTTTGCGCTGTTTATTACTTCAGCAACTGCCATCAGCAGTATTAATTTTGATGATATTTATAACTTCTCATCTGGTGGGGTAGTGGGAGATGTTATTGCTACAGCAATGATGCCAACCTTTAATTTTACTGGCACCTCCATTTTACTACTGTGTTTTTTCTTTGCCGGTTTAACCCTATTAACCGGTATTTCGTGGGTGCAATTTGTCGATTTTGTCGGTAAGTGGGTAATGAAAGCATTTTACTTTTTACGTGAGCAATTTTCTGCTTGGTTACATCGTGAAAAAGAAGCTGTTAAAGATATCGCCACTACAGAGCCAGACGCTAACTTTGTAGAGCCAGAAAACGAGCCAGCAATTAGCTTTAATGACGATGATGTAGAAGCACCAAAGCCTACTAAGCCTAAGCAAAAGCCTGCTGAAAAAGCCGATGATGACTTTAAAGGCTTTGATGAACTAGACGATATTCTTGACCAAGAAATTGGTTTCAGTGCCCTTGATGATGAATCATTCGATACCGTATCGGCACTGAATGCGCTTGATCAGAGCCCAGTTGTTGAGCCAGAAAAACCTGTCACAACGGTTGTTTCGCCTGCGCGCCCAATGCCTAAGCCAAAACCTGCGTACCAGCCACCGCCAACGGCAAAAGAAAAGTTTGAAGCACTGCTTGAAGAGCAGCCACCTGCAAACCCGTTACCATCTCTTGATTTATTAGACCGCCCAGATAAAGCGAAAAACCCATTATCTCAAGAAGAGCTTGATGGTATTTCGCGTCTAGTTGAAACCAAACTACTTGATTTTAACATTCAAGCTGCGGTTGTGGGTGTGTACCCAGGTCCGGTTGTAACGCGCTTTGAGCTTGATTTAGCGCCGGGTATTAAAGTAGCTAAAATCACTGGCCTAGCGAAAGATTTAGCACGTTCACTGTCTGCTGTAAGCGTACGTGTGGTAGAAGTTATTCCGGGTAAAACCTATGTAGGTTTAGAGCTGCCTAACAAACACCGTGAAATTGTGCGCTTAAGTGAAGTTATTAACGCGCCTAAGTTCGAATCAAACCCATCACCACTGACTATGGTGTTAGGTAAAGACATTGCTGGCGAGCCGGTATGTGCTGACCTTGGCAAAATGCCACATTTACTTGTTGCGGGTACCACAGGTTCAGGTAAGTCAGTGGGCGTTAATGTAATGATATTAAGCTTACTGTACAAATCGGGCCCTGATGATGTTCGTATGATCATGATTGACCCGAAAATGCTTGAACTTTCTGTGTACGAAGGCATCCCACATTTATTATGTGAAGTTGTGACCGACATGAAAGAAGCAGCCAATGCATTGCGTTGGTGTGTAGGCGAAATGGAACGTCGTTATAAGCTGATGTCGGCACTTGGGGTGCGTAACTTAAAAGGTTACAACCAAAAAGTGTTGGATGCCAAAGAAGCGGGTCAACCGATTCTAGATCCACTGTTTAAAGACACCGACGGCATGGCCGATGGCCCTGAAGAGCTAGATAAACTGCCAAGTATTGTGGTGGTTATTGACGAATTTGCCGACATGATGATGATCGTGGGTAAAAAAGTGGAAGAGCTGATTGCACGTATCGCGCAAAAAGCCCGTGCTGCAGGTATTCACTTAGTGCTAGCAACACAACGCCCATCGGTTGATGTAATTACAGGTTTGATTAAAGCGAATATTCCAACCCGTATGGCGTTCCAAGTTTCAAGTAAAATTGACTCGCGTACCATTTTAGATCAGCAAGGCGCTGAAAACTTACTTGGTATGGGTGACATGCTTTACTTACCGCCGGGTACCAGTGTGCCAGTGCGTGTGCATGGTGCGTTTGTTGACGACCACGAAGTACATGCGGTTGTAGACGATTGGAAAAAACGTGGCAAACCAAATTATATTGATGAAATTTTAAGTGGCGATGCCACAGAAGAAATTTTACTACCAGGAGAAACCAGTGAAGACGGTGATGAAGAGTCAGATCCGCTTTACGATGAAGCAGTATCATTTGTCATTGAAACCGGCAAAGTGTCGGTATCGAGTGTACAGCGTAAGCTTCGTGTAGGTTATAACCGCGCAGCGCGCTTAGTTGAACAAATGGAAACATCAGGCATTGTTAGCGCACCAGGACATAACGGTGCCCGCGAAGTCTTAGTGCCAAATGGTGGAGCAAATTAATGAAAAAAATTAAATACCTAGCCCTAATTATGGGTTGTTTATTAAGCGGTCAAAGTTTTGCTGACGACAGCGAAGCGTTGCAACAACAACTGGCTGCGATTAAAAGTTTTAAAGCAGAGTTTTCACAGCAGGTTACCGATTCGCAAGGCGAAGCTATCATGCAAGGTGAGGGGAATATAGCCTTGCAGCAACCTATGATGATCCGCTGGCAGCAACAAAGTCCAGACGATACTTTATTTGTATCAAATGGCGACAAAACGTATTACTTCGACAGCTTTGCTGAGCAAGTAACGATTATGAATACCCACAGCCTGATTGATTCAACACCATTTGTATTGTTGACCTCAAAAGATCCAGAGCAGTGGGCAAAATACCAAGTTGTGGCAACTGATGCAGGTTTTAGCGTCACGCCAAACAAAGGCGTTGAGAGCCAAGTTGAAAAGTTAGACATTAGCTTTAACGCTCAAGAGCAAGGCCTAGCATCACTGACAGTATTAGATACCTCTGGTCAGCAGTCTTTATTTACCTTTAAAGAGGCTAAAGTGAACGAAGAACTTGCAACTCAAACCTTTGAATTTACCATTCCTGAAGGCGTTGAAGTTGACGACCAAAGCCAAGGTGATTAAGGCTTGAGTAATCTCGGATTTAATTTTGGTCCTGATGTGCGCCCACTTGCGGCGCGCATGCGACCCGAAACACTCAATGACTACATAGGTCAGCAGCACCTTTTAAGCCCCGATAAACCTCTTTACCAAGCGATTCTTGCAGGTCGATGCCACAGCCTCATTTTGTGGGGGCCGCCAGGCGTTGGTAAAACCACCTTAGCACAGATTATTGCAAACCATGCCGATGCCAGCCTTATTCAAATGTCGGCGGTCACAGCAGGTGTCAAAGATATTCGTGAGGCCGTAAGCGAAGCAAAAGCAAACCTTGCTGGTCGAGGGCAGCGCACCTTATTGTTTGTTGACGAAGTGCATCGCTTTAATAAATCTCAGCAAGATGCATTTTTACCGCATATTGAAGACGGTACTTTTATTTTTGTTGGCGCGACCACCGAAAACCCATCATTTGCACTTAATAACGCGATACTGTCTCGTGCTCGTGTATATGTTTTAAAAGCACTTGAGCAAACTGATTTATTTAACGTAATTGAGCGCGCCTTACGTGAAGACGTAGAGCTCAGCCAAAAAAATATAGATATTGCCGATAACGCTAAGCAAGCGCTTTGCCAAGCAAGTGATGGCGATGCGCGTAAAGTGCTTAACCTGTTAGAACAAGCGGTTGACTTAACCACTGAGCAGCAGGGCAAATACCTTGTTGATCAACATGTGTTAAGCCAAGTTTTACCAACTCACTTAGCCAAGTACGACAAAGGCGGCGATGAGTTCTACGACTTGATTTCAGCGTTTCATAAGTCAGTGCGAGGTAGTTCACCTGATGGCGCTTTATATTGGTATTGCCGTATTTTAGCTGGCGGCGGTGACCCACTTTATGTAGCTCGGCGTTTATTAGCGATTGCTACAGAAGATATCGGTAATGCCGACCCGCGAGCAATGGAAGTCGCACTCAATGCGTGGGATATTTTTCAACGCGTTGGCCCAAGTGAAGGTGAGCGCGCTATTGCACAAGCCACCATTTATTTAGCCAGTGCCCCGAAAAGTAACGCTGTGTATATGGCGTTTAATCAAGCAATGCAAGATGCTAAAAATGAGCCGAGCCACCCGGTGCCAGAGCATCTACGCAATGCACCAACCAGCTTAATGAAAGACTTAGGTTATGGCGCTGAATATCGGTATGCACACAATGAGGAAGGTGCATTTGCTGCAGGCGAAAAGTATTTCCCTGAGGCAATTAATGATCGCCAGTATTACTTCCCAACCGACCGCGGGCTTGAACAAAAAATAAAACAAAAGCTGGACTATTTAACTCAGCGTAACGAGCAAAGTGATATTAAACGTTATGAATAGTTTGAAACTTTACATGATGATTGCAATGGGTGGCGCTTCAGGGGCATGTTTACGCTATTTTCTTAGCGAAACCATGCTAAAACTGCTCGGTAGGGGATTCCCTTTTGGCACGTTGACAGTTAATATTCTTGGTTCATTGTTAATGGGCATTTTATACGGCTTGATTGAAAAAGAAATAATCGCTGTTAGCCCCGCTAAAACCTTAATTGGTATTGGCTTTTTAGGTGCATTGACCACCTTTTCAACATTCTCAATGGATTCGTTGTTGCTCTTGCAACAAGGTCACTTTTTTAAAATGGCCCTCAATATCACCTTAAACGTGGTGGTGTGTATATTTATGGCTTGGCTGGGCCTTCAGCTGGTAATGCAAAAAGGTTAAAAATCGAACATGTTAGATTCTAAATATTTACGTCAAGATATCGAACAAGCGGCTGCACGTTTAGCATCACGCGGTTACGAACTTGATACTGCAGCGGTAACTGCACTTGAAGAAAAACGCAAAACATTACAAGTAAAAACGCAAGAACTTCAAAGCGAGCGTAATGCAAGTTCCAAAGCTATCGGCCAAGCAAAAGCGAAAGGCGAGCACGAAAAAGCACAACAACTGCTTGATTCAGTCAGTAACCTTGGCGATCAACTAGACAGCGTAAAAGCAGAGCAAGACGCAGTACTTGAAGAGCTTAAGCAAATTGCACTTGCTATTCCAAATTTACCTGATGAGTCTGTTCCTGTAGGTGAAGACGAAGATCAAAACGTTGAAATTTCAACCTGGGGTACGCCTAAGTCATACGACTTTGAAGTAAAAGATCACGTTGATGTTGGTCAAGACGTAAACGGCCTAGACTTTGAAATGGGCGTTAAAATCAGTGGCGCGCGTTTCACTGTTATGCGTGGTCAAGTTGCACGTATGCACCGTGCTCTTACGCAGTTCATGCTTGATACGCACACAGAGCAAAACGGCTATACAGAAATGTATGTGCCTTACCTTGTTAATAGCGCAAGCTTATACGGCACAAGCCAATTACCTAAGTTTGCTGGTGACTTATTCCACACATTAGGTTTAGTGGATGACGACGGTCAGCAACAACCAGGTTTTAGCTTAATTCCTACAGCTGAAGTACCGCTTACGAACAGTGCTCGTGACGAAATTTACGACGAAAGCGACTTACCAATTCGTTTAACAGCGCATACGCCTTGTTTCCGTAGTGAAGCAGGCAGCTATGGCCGTGATACACGTGGTCTTATTCGTCAGCACCAATTCGACAAAGTTGAATTAGTACAACTAGTAAAACCAGAAGATTCAATGCAAGCGCTAGAAGAGCTAACAGGTCACGCTGAGCAAATCTTACAAGCATTAGAACTTCCATACCGTAAAGTGATTTTATGTACGGGTGATATGGGCTTTGGTGCAGCAAAAACTTATGATTTAGAAGTATGGTTACCTGCACAAAACACCTATCGTGAAATCTCATCATGTTCAAACATGGTTGATTTCCAAGCGCGTCGTATGCAAGCGCGTTTCCGTCGTCAAGGTGAGAAAAAGCCAGAGCTACTTCATACATTAAATGGTTCAGGTTTAGCAGTTGGTCGTACACTGGTAGCAATCTTAGAGAACTACCAACAAGCAGACGGCTCGATTGTTGTACCAGAAGTATTACGCCCTTACATGGGTGGCTTAGAAGTTATTAAATAACGTTTAAGTTAATAACGTTTTAAAAACCGTATTTTGATCAGAAAATACGGTTTTTTTATGCCTAGCATTAATAATAATTGCGGTACACAGTATTTTTAGTAGACTAAAAAAAGTACTACAAGTTTAAAAACTAAACTACATAGTATTTTATTAAAATACACGAAGGACTGCTGTTATGAAAAGACTACTCGCCGTAGCATCCGCTGCTTTATATTTAGCAAGCTCTGTCGCTTTTGCTAAAGACAAACCCAATATTCTAATTATATTCCCCGATGATGTTGGCTGGCAAAATGTAAGTGCTTATGGACTTGGTACCATGGGTTATAAAACGCCAAACATCGATAAACTCGCCCACGAAGGCGCAATGTTTACCGATCATTACGCGCAACCATCGTGTACTGCAGGGCGCGCTGCACTTATTACAGGCCAATATCCAATTCGTAGTGGCATGACTACAGTGGGACGACCTGGCGCAGAGCTTGGTTTAAAAGCTGGTTCTTATACCCTTGCAGAGGTATTAAAAGAGCAGGGTTATGCAACAGGGCAATTTGGTAAAAACCACTTAGGTGATCGCAACGAGCACTTACCAACCGTGCATGGCTTTGATGAGTTTTTCGGGAATTTATATCACTTAAATACTCAAGAAGAGTTTGAGCAACGAGACTACCCGAAAGATCCTGAATTCTTCAAAAAATATGGTACGCGAGGCGTTTTACATACTTACGCCACAAATGTAGATGACAAAACAGTTGATCCACGCTTTGGTAAAGTAGGTAAGCAAAAAATTAAAGATACTGGTCAGCTTTCTCGTGAGCGTATGAAAACCGTTGATAAAGAGTTTATGGACGCAAGCATAGACTTTATTAAACGAGCGAAAAAAGCAGACAAACCTTTCTTTGTTTGGTTTAACCCAAGCCGAATGCATATGTACACGCGTTTAAGTGATGAGAGCCGTTATTTAGCAGAAGAATACACCACAGAGCATGATTTATACGGCAGTGGTCTGATTGAACATGATCAACAAGTGGGCGAGTTAATGGCTGCACTAGATGATATGGGTGTGCTTGATAACACTATTGTTGTTTATTCTACAGATAATGGCCCAGAGCACAGTGCTCGATTACATGGTGGTACAACGCCTTTCCGTGGTGAGAAAATGACGACCTATGAAGGTGGTGTACGTGTGCCTATGATTGTTCGCTGGCCAGGTAAAGTACCTGCAAATACAGTATTAAACGGTATTCAATCGCACATGGATATTTACACAACCTTGGCTGCAGCAGCAGGTGAACCTAATATTGCTAAAAAAGCGCTGAAAGAGCATAAGCAACCGATTGACGGCGTAAATAACTTGAATTACTGGCTTGGCAAAACTGACCAAAGCGCCCGTGATCACTTTTTCTACTATTACGAATCAAGTATAAAAGCGATTCGCTACAAGCAATGGAAGCTGCACTTTGAAACGAGCGAAAATTATTATGCTCCTTATGAAAAGCAAAAGTTCCCAATTTTCTATAACATACGTATGGATCCGTTTGAAAGCTTTGATGGTTTAACCGACCGCTCAGACATAGTACAAGCTAAGCAATGGCTGAATGAGCCTGTGCAACATCTACTTGGCGAACACATAAAATCGCTATCAGAGTATCCACCACTGCAAAAAGCAGCAAGCTTCGACTTTAGCCAGCTAATGGAACAGTTGATGTCTGGAAAGCAGTAACTCTCAATAAAACAATTTATTGGCTTGTTAATTAAATAAATAGCCGCATCGGGAAGCAAATAAGCTAACCATGCGGCTTTTTGCTTTTGGCTAGAAGACAAGTGATAGTAAAGCTAAAGTCGATCTAAACTCGAACAACCAACGTATTCAAAGCATTAAGTTAATAGTGTGAAGTAATATGAGTGATAAACAAAAGTCTGTTCCAACATCACGCTTAGCAAGAGCGGCTCGGCTTGGTTCTTTAGCAGGTAAAGTTGCGAGTAATATGCTGTTTGAAGGCACAAAAGCATGGGCGACTGGCAAGCAAACATCACGACAAGAGTTATTGTTACAGCCAAAAAATATTCAGCGCTTTGCTGAGCAGCTAGCAAATCTTCGCGGGGCTGCAATGAAATTGGGGCAACTGTTATCCATGGATAGTGGCGAATTACTTACTCCTGAGCTGTCAGCAATTTTAGCAAGGCTACGTTCAGAAGCGACGCCCATGCCACAAAAGCAGCTAGTTAAAGTAATGCGAGAGCATTGGGGCGATGCGTGGTTAGAGCAATTATCGCACTTTGAACTTAGACCATTTGCTGCGGCATCAATAGGGCAAGTGCATATTGCTTATCGAGAATCGGGCGAAAAGTTAGCAGTTAAAGTGCAATACCCAGGTATTGCAAAAGGCATCGCCAGTGATGTTGAAAACTTAGCTTACTTTCTGAAGCTCAGTGGCTTATTACCTAAAAAGGTAGAAATACAGCCTCTTATCGATGAAGCAAAACAGCAGCTTATAAACGAAGCTGACTACGAGTTAGAAGCTAATTATTTAAAACGCTACAGCGAGTGTTTAAAGGGTGATGACAATTACCTTATTCCAAATGTGGTTGATTCGCTTAGTTCTTCTCAAGTTTTAGTCATGAGTTTTGTTGAAGGGCATGAGCTAGATGAACTGGCAAGTAAAGAGCAAGCTTTACGTAATAAAGCGGTTGAACAGTTACTCAGCCTATTTTTACATGAATTATTTAGCTTTAAACTAGTTCAAACTGATCCAAACTTTGCCAATTATCAGTATCAAATCGACAATCAACGCTTAGTGCTTTTAGACTTTGGCGCCACCCGCGAACTACCTCAGCATATTAGTGATGGCTACTTACAGTTATTATCTGCTGCGATTAATAACGACAGAGTAGATGTGGCTACAGCTGCACAGCACATTGGCTATTTTCAAAAAGGGCTTGCTCAAGAATATATAGATAATGTCGTCGATATATTTCTGCTCGCCTGCGAGCCACTGCGCCACCAAGGTGAGTATGATTTTGCGAATAGCGACTTACCAAAACGTATCAAAGAACTCGGCCTTAAAATGAGCACCGCCTCAGAGCATTGGCACGCACCACCAGTAGATGCCTTGTTCGTTCACAGAAAGCTAGCAGGCCTGTTTTTAATCGCTGCAAAGCTAGGCGCAAAAGTGAATGTGAACAGTATTTTTAAGGAGTTTGAAGTACAGAGTGATAAATAATTGAAAGGGAGTTTGTGTGAAGAAAAATGGGGTCAATCAGAGCAAAATTAACGGAGTCAGTACTAAATAACATTCCTTGAGAAATTACTAAAATAAACGACACTGAATTCTTAGGTTTCAATCTGAATATTGGTAAGCCAATTAATGATAGAGAACATTCCATGCATCAATAGTGGTCATGGAGAACAGCCAATTGTTCGTCATTCACTTTAAGAGCAGTAAATCACAAACAAAAAGAGCTGTGTGTTCCAAAGTTTGTACTTTATGACTTACGAATAACTATGGCTAAATGCTTAGTTGATGATATTGGCGCTTACCCGATTGTGGTTGAGAAGATTCTTATCCACTAGTTGAAGGGATGTAAAAGGTTTATAACTTACAGGAGTATATGGATAAAAGAAGAGCTGTATTGACTAAGTGGGCAAAGAAAGTATTGTAAATAGCTTATTGTCATTTATGATTATTACGACTTCTATAACATATGTAATGTAAGCAAGGGAAAAATGAGTAAACAAAATACTGTTTCTTCGGCATTGAAGACTGTTTTAAAAGAGTCAAGTGACTTTATCATTATCGGATTAACTGGTCGAACTGGCTCAGGATGTTCGACATGCGCAAAGCTATTGAGTGGAGACAAGTTACCTCTACCATCCCCTTTAGACTCTCACTTCAAGGGTAATGAAGCTAGGAAATATAAAATAGTAAAGAAGTATATTGATAAAACATGGAGTAAGTTTGAATGGCTACAAGTTAGGTGTGTATTAAGCCGTTTTGTATTGGAATTGAATTATTCTGAGTTCTGTAAATTAGTATCTGACATAGTCAAAATTGATAGGCAAGAAGTTAAAACTAAGCTAGAAGACTTTCGAGAAACATATGGGGAGTATCATGAAAAGTTAGTAGCCTTTCTTGGTGAAACAGAGGAAGATAAAAAGACTCATGCTTACAATATTTACTTCAAAATGCTACCTGAATTTTCGCAAAAGTTGAAGGCCAGCTTAGGCAACTTAAGTATAAGTGCATATACAACGTTATATCAAAAAGTTGGCGATAATGTTCGTTCTTCGGGTAGAGCTGATAGGGCTGAATTTGATCCCGAAAAGGTTTTCAAGTTTCCCAAGACTATAAATAAAGTAATAAAGGCGGCAAGACATAAAGCCACTACTGAGTCTAGGCCATGTTACATTGTTATTGATGCTATAAGGAACCCTTATGAGGCTATGTACCTAAGAGAAAGGTATGCCGATTTTTATCTAATGTCAGTAAACACTAGTAATGAAAATCGCCTTAAGCATTTGCGAGAAAGCCATAAGTTTAGTGATCAACAGATTACTGAATTGGATAAAAAAGAGTATCCGAAAAAATTAGCTGGGCACAACAAGTTTATATCTCAAAACATTCAAAAATGTATAGAAAATGCGGATATTCATATTAATAACCCTAGGGCTGATAATTTTGAAAGTAGTGAGTTGGCAAGTCAGCTAGCATGGTATGTATCACTTATGATGCACCCAGGGTTAATTATGCCAACGTCAGTTGAAAATTGTATGCAAATAGCTTTTAGCGTAAAAAAAAGCTCCGGTTGTATTTCTAGACAAGTTGGTGCGGCTGTTACAGATGAGCATTACTCGATCAAATCAGTTGGCTGGAATAATACAGCCCAAGGGCAAGTTCCATGCATTTTAAGAAGTGCCGAAGATTTGATCAATGGTGCTGATAAAAATGCCTATAGTGAATACGAAAAAAATGATAAAAACTTTAGGGAAAAAATTGAATTTAAATACATAGATGTAATTAATGATGCGGACAAAGAAGGCATGAATCCATCTTTTTGTTTTAAAGATATTCAAAATGAAATTGAAGGTGAAAAAAATCAAGTTCACACACGATCACTTCATGCTGAAGAAAATGCGTTTCTACAAATATCTAAGTACGGCGGACAAAAAGTAAAGGGTGGTTTTTTATTTACAACAGCGAGCCCTTGCGAGTTATGTGCTAAAAAAGCTTCACAGCTAGGTATTTCAAAAATTTACTTTATTGACCCGTACCCTGGTATTGCCACTACTCATATTTTAAAATCAGGTGATAATCAACCTGACCTTGAATTGTTTCGAGGAGCAGTAGGAACCGCATTCCATAGGTTATATCAGCCTATAATGCCTTACAAAGATGAGCTTGAAATGGCTTATACCCTCCCTAAACATGAAAATAAAAAAGATTCAAGGATTAGGCAACTTGAATCTGAAGTCACTAAGTTAAAACTTGAGTTGGAGAGCTTAAAGGCCAATCAAGAATCGAGATAGACTTTAGTTATCTCTGGTCTAAAATGTCCCATCTCTTGTGAAACGGTCTATAGGCCGTTTCATACTTTAACCTTAAACCTTATATCAACCATTCTTTTGTGGGCATAGCTATGCATTAAACCATATGCGCCTTTAGAAAACAGTAAAGCTCGATTAGAGGCTTTAGAAATCGAGTTTGACCACTATCCGCAATTGTCGTTTGGAGTAATGATTTAATAAATTAAGCAGCATTCAAAATTTAAGAATACTTCATTGACTTGACTGTTAATACTTGGCTATGTTGAAGATATTCAGTTAGTAATTACTAATTTTTAGATGACTCTAATGGAGTTAAAGACAAGACTCCCATTTTATTGGATGTTTAAATTATTGTTGCTAGTGAAACTGCACAAATTGATTTACACAATGTTAATTACCTAATATTACACAATTACAATGTGTAATGAAGATTTTCAATACTTGATTGAATTCCTATAGGGTGGAAAAGCTTTTTACCTTTAGGGAAAGTAGCGTAAACTTCTTCAATATCAAGTATAAAACCAATATTTTGTTCTCTGTTTGATAAAACTTTTCCTAAGTATAAACTTGCTATAAACAGACCAGCTAGTGCTTGTAACACGTTACCTAAATTCGCTTTATTAAAATGCTCTCTGCGTTCATGTTTTAAGCAGTTATAGTCACTCCACCATGGAGGAGACTTGCCTTCGTTAAAATCTTCCCATGGGATAAATTGCAACTCGAACTCGAAAGATTGTACTTTTTCAGTTATCAGCCCTTTTTGATTTTCAACTACATAATCACGATAAATCGCTATGTTTGCTTCTTTAGATTTTTTAGAGGGGCAAATACTACATATTTCTTTGAGAACGACTTCTACCTCTGCACAAATAGCGAAATAGAGCTTAGCTAGTTCAATGGAATATGTTTTAAAGTTATCACTAGTGAAGTGAATGTAACGCGACATTGCATATACATCTGATTCTAGCGAAAGATAATAACGCCAATGTAGATTTTGTTTCATTGATTCCATTCAACTTAGCCTTTTAGGCTAATTGCTCCACTTATCGATGACTGGTTACATGTCTTATTAATGTTAATATTTTAACTCGAAAAATACCTTTTGATGTTTAATTACATCAAGGTAGAAGAGAACATACTTTAAAAAGTAAACTTACAGGAAAGTAAATTCAAGTAACTTATTGAATAGAGTGTAGAAAAATGGTCGGCATAGCAGGATTTGAACCTGCGACCCCTGACACCCCATGACAGTGCGCTACCAAGCTGCGCTATATGCCGACGTTGCAAGCCATAGTACGGCTTTTTTTATAAAAATCAATATCTCCGCTGTTCGATTGCTTGTTAATTGTTCAGGCAATCGGTATTAAATCAATGGACTAGAGGTTAATCTAGCCAATCGTTGATCGTATTGTACATAAAGTCGCGTATTAATGGTTGAGCATCGGCATTAGGGTGCAAGTTATCGTTTTGCATAAGTTCTGGACGGCCTGCAATACTAAGCATGAAAAAGGGCATGAGCTCAGAATCTGTTTCATCGGCAATGGTTTTAAAGCTATCGGTGAAAAGTTTGGTATAACGCGGGCCATAGTTTGGTGGAATTTGTACTTCCATTATGGCGGTTTTCGCCCCAATTTTTTGGCTTTTTGCAATTAAATCACGTAAGTTAGCTTGCAGGCGTTTAATAGGGAAACCTCGTAAACCATCGTTTCCGCCAAGCTCAATGAGTACATGAGTGGGTTCAAATTCGCTCAGTAACGCGTCGAGTCGCCTTAGAGCACCGCCTGTGGTTTCACCGCTAATACTGGCGTTTACTAGGTATACAGATTGGTCTTTTTCATCGTACTTATCTTGTAACAATTTAACCCAGCCTTGCTCTTGTTTAAGACCGTAAGCGGCGCTTAAACTGTCACCTAAAATTAAAATTGTGTTGTCAGCTGCTGCCGTAAGTGGTTTGATTACTAACAGTAAAACGAATATAAAACGTAGGATTGGATGCATCATATGTCAGCGCTTTCTCAATTAAACATCATTCAAGTTAAAGGACTTTCTAAAACGGTCACCACGGTTGAGGGCGACCTGACCATCCTCAGTGACATCAGCTTTAATGTCAAGTCGGGCGACTCAGTTGCTGTAGTAGGCACCTCAGGTTCGGGTAAGTCTACTTTATTGAGTTTATTGGCCGGCCTTGACCAATCTACCGGTGGTAGTATCCATTTAGATGGAGCCGCATTACACGAATTAGATGAAGAAGCACGCGCAGCACTTCGCGCTGAAAAAGTAGGTTTTGTATTTCAGTCTTTTATGCTTGTACAAAGCTTAACAGCCCTTGAAAACGTAATGCTTCCCGCTGAACTTGCAGGAAGCAAAGACGCTAAACAACAAGCCCTAGAGCTACTTGAAAAAGTAGGCTTAAGCCATCGTGTGGGTCATTACCCATCGCAATTATCTGGTGGTGAGCAGCAACGTGTAGCAATTGCTCGTGCATTTATAGGCACACCGAAAATCTTATTTGCCGATGAACCATCAGCAAACCTTGATAGCAAAAACGGTAAATTAATTGAGTCTTTATTATTTGAACTAAATAAAGAGCACGGCACGACACTTATTTTAGTAACCCATGATGAGCAGCTTGCACAAAAGTGCCAGCAAATTTTACATATTGAAGCAGGGCAGCTAGTAACTGTTAAAGAAAACGAAGGAGTGCAAGCGAATGTGGGCTAAATTAGCACTAAAACTGTTTTCACGTGAGTTTAAGCGTGGCGAATTAACAGTGATCAGTGCAGCAATAGCCTTAGCTGTTCTCACTGTTTTAACACTGTCTATGGTTACCGACCGAATTGGTCAAAGTATTGAAGAAAAAAGCAGTGCCTTTATTGCCGCTGATCGCGTTTTAGCAAGTAACCATACTTTACCTGCTGAGTTTTTAGAACAAGCCAACCAAGAAAACTTACGCACCGCAAAAATAACCTACTTCGATACCATGTTATTTGCCGGTGACGAAATGCAGCTTGGCTCGGTTAAAGCGGTATCAAACACTTATCCGTTAAAAGGTGAGTTAAAAGTAAAAACCAGCCTGACTGGCCAACCAGAAGTAACAACCGAGATCCCAAGCCGTGGTGAAGTATGGTTAAGTGAATCGGTGTTTTATGCGCTGAATATTAAAGTGGGCGATAAAGTAGAGCTTGGCGCAGCTACGTTTACGGCTAGTCATGTTGTAGCTGAAGAGCCAGATGCGCCGTTTAATGTGTTTTCGAGCAGCCAGCGGATCTTGATCAATGAAGCAGACATTGCTGTAACCGAGGTAATTCAGCCGGGCAGCCGGGTGTTTTACCGCCAACTTTATGCTGGCGACAAAGACAACTTAGATACCTTTTATGCTTGGTTAAAACCACAAATGAAAGAAAACCAGCGTTGGTATGGTGTTAAAGATCGCCAGTCACCTATTTCTAATAGTTTAAATCGTGCCGAAAGCTATTTATTGCTAGCTGGTTTACTTGGGATTATTTTAGCTGCCGTTGCTATTGCGGTATCGGCAAAACGTTATTGTGAGCGTCAGTACGACCCAGTTGCTATGATGAAAACGCTTGGCGGTAGCCGCGCTATGATCCGTAAAATCTATTTATTACATTTGAGCCTTGTATGTTCAATGTCGGTGATAGTCGGTTTACTGATTGGTTATGGTTTACAAGCGATTGCCACTGATTATTTAGCACAAACCATGGGTTCAGCACTGCCAAGTGCATCGGCAAAACCTTGGATCATTGCGATTAGCACGGGTGTGATTTGTGCGGTTATGTTTTCAATTAAACCGCTACTCGATTTATTTGATATTCCGCCGCTCCGTGTGCTTCGCCGTAACTTAGGCGACCGTTTATTAGTAAGTAAAGTGCACCTTACTATGTCGGCGCTTACTGTGTTTTTACTGATGTGGTTATTTAGTAACAACCTCAAAATTAGTGCAATTTTATTCCTTTCGACGGCATTTTTAATTGCGGTGTTATTTGGTTTATCAAAGGTTATTTTTGGTGGTGGCCGCAAACTTGGTTTAAGCCCGGGCAACAGTTGGTCATTGGCGATTGCGTCAATTCAAAAGCGTGCCAATGTGAATGCGGTACAATTAATTAGCTTTGCTTTGGCTATCAAGCTATTACTGTTTTTAATTGTACTTAAGAACGACATGATTTCGGATTGGCAGTCGCAGCTTCCTGAAAATGCCCCTAATTCATTTTTAGTGAACATTACTGAGCAAGAGTTAGAGCCTATTACTAGCTTCTTAGCGCAAAACGATATGCCAACGTCTGATTTCTATCCGGTTGTTCGTGGCCGTGTAAATGCCGTAAATGGTGAGTTGGTTGCCCGCGAAGTATCGCAAGAAGACAACGAAAAGAAAGACGAAGAAGCCCGCTCTGGTATTGGCCGTGAGTTAAACCTAACTTGGCGTAAAGACTTACCAAATCAAAACGAGCTTATCGACGGTACATGGTTTAGTGAAGACTCAGTAGCCGAGGCATCGGTCGAAGAGTCGATGCTTGAGCGCCTTGATGTAAAAATAGGCGATACGCTTACTTTCTTAATTGGCGCGCAGTCGTTTGACGCAAAAATTACCAGTGTACGTAAGGTTAATTGGACCACGCTTAAACCTAACTTCTTTATTATTTTAAGCCCTGATGTGCTAGCGAGTTTCCCGGCTACTTATATTTCTTCAGTGAATGTAAAAGCAGAGAAAAAACGTGAGTTTAATGAGCTAATGCGTCAATACCCAACGGTTAACGTGATAGATGTTGAAAGCTTCATTAAACAAATTCGCTCAACCATAGAGCAAGTATCGTTAGCGATTGGCTTTGTACTAGCGATTGTGGTTGCCTGTGGCGCTTTAGTACTTATTTCACAAGTACAAGCAAGTTTGGGTGAGCGAATGCAAGAGATTGTTATTTTGCGAACTTTAGGTGCGAAAGGGCGCTTAATTAAAAATGCCACCTTATATGAGTTTTTATTATTAGGCGTTACTGCAGGTTTAGTCGCTGCCATTGTCAGTGACATCGCTCTGTTAATAGTGCAAAAACAAATGTTCGATTTAGCAGGTAAGTTCCACCCTCATATTTGGGTTATTGGCCCAGCAGTCGGGGGCTTATTTGTGGCATGTTTAGGTTATTTGATGATAGCCCGCACAATGCGAAAAAATACCCAAGGCTTATTACGCTCGCTCGCGTAAATGTCTTAATTAAAGGTTGACTATAAAATGCTCGCAATTGCGGGCATTTTTTATGAATTGCAATTGGTTACTGGTAATTTATACAGTGCTCTGGCATTATTAACCGCAGATAATAATGATAATAGACGAGTCAGTTAGTTGGCGATTATTTTAGGGATTGATCCTGGTTCACGATTAACAGGGTACGGCGTGATTGCTCACCAAGGGGCTAAGTTCACTTATTTAGGCAGTGGCTGCATTAAATTGGCCGATCACGATTTTCCGATACGCTTAAAAATGATTTACCAAGGGATCAGTCAATTGGTAGAGCAATTCTCACCAGATAGTTTTGCTATCGAAAAAGTGTTTATGGCACACAACCCAGACTCAGCGCTTAAACTCGGTCAAGCACGTGGCGCTGCTATCGTTGGTGCTTCAATGGCAGAGCTGCCAGTTTATGAATATTCAGCTAGGCAAATTAAGCAGGCCGTTGTAGGCAATGGCGGAGCCGATAAGTCTCAAGTACAGCATATGGTTAAAAACATTTTAAAGCTGCCAGGTACCCCTCAAGCCGATGCCGCAGATGCTTTAGCAATTGCTATTTGTCATGCACACTCAGAACAAAATTTAATAAAACTTGCGGGCAGTGCGAGCAAAACCGTAAGAGGACGATTAAGGAAGTAATATGATTGGTCGATTAAATGGCTTACTTGTTGAAAAGCAGCCACCAGAAATTCTTATCGAAGTAAGTGGTGTAGGCTACGAAGTGCAAATGCCCATGACTTGCTTTTATGATTTACCGGCAGTGGGTGAGCAAGCGATTATTTATACCCATTTTGTGGTACGTGAAGATGCCCAGCTATTATTTGGCTTTAACAACAAAACCGAACGCGCTTTATTTAGAGAGCTTTTAAAAGCTAATGGTGTAGGGCCAAAGCTTGGTCTAGCTATTTTATCGGGTATGTCGGCGCAGCAATTTGTAAGCTGTGTAAACAATGAAGATGCGACCACATTGGTCAAACTGCCGGGCGTTGGTAAAAAAACGGCTGAGCGTTTAGTGCTCGAAATGAAAGACCGGCTTAAAAATTGGGGTAATGACTTATTTACACCATTTAGCGATAATGCCGTCATTGAGCCATCAAGTGATGATACCCTAGTGGCAAATAATGCTGCTGATGATGCTGTATCAGCACTTGTGGCATTAGGCTATAAGCTACCGCAAGCACAAAAAGCGGTTAAAACAGTGAACAAACCAGATATGACGACTGAGGTTCTAATTAAAGAAGCTCTAAAATCAATGTTGTGAGTAAACCATGATTGAAGCAGATCGCTTAATAGATGCGAGTGAACAAAGTAACGAAGACAGTGTTGATCGTGCCATACGACCAAAACTGTTAACCGATTACACAGGCCAGCCGCATGTTAAGCAGCAAATGGAAATTTTTATTGAGGCTGCTCGCCATCGTGGCGAAGCGCTGGATCACTTATTAATATTTGGTCCACCGGGTCTTGGTAAAACCACACTTGCAAACATTGTTGCCAACGAGCTTAACGTTAATATTAAAACAACGTCGGGGCCAGTGCTTGAAAAAGCAGGGGATTTAGCCGCACTTTTAACGAACCTTGAAGAAGGTGACGTACTGTTTATTGACGAAATTCACCGTTTGAGCCCGCAAGTCGAAGAGATTTTGTATCCAGCAATGGAAGATTATCAGCTGGATATCATGATAGGTGAAGGCCCTGCAGCACGTTCAATAAAGCTTGATTTACCGCCATTTACTTTAATTGGCGCAACAACGCGTGCTGGCTCACTCACCTCACCACTTAGAGACCGTTTTGGCATCGTACAGCGATTAGAATTTTATTCGGTTGAAGACTTATCAAAAATTGTTGCCCGTTCAGCAAGCTTTTTAGACTTAACCATGTGTGATGAAGGTGCAACAGAAATCGCCAAGCGTTCACGCGGTACACCGCGCATAGCAAACCGTTTATTACGCCGCGTTCGTGATTACACCCAAGTGAAATCAGACGGTAAAGTGAATGCCACAGTTGCAGAGCAAGCCCTCGATATGATTGATGTTGATAAAAGCGGTTTTGACTACATGGATAGAAAATACCTGTTAGCTATTATCGAAAAATTTATGGGCGGCCCCGTTGGCCTTGATAACCTAGCGGCTGCAATTGGTGAAGAAAAAGAAACCATTGAAGATGTAATAGAGCCATTTTTAATTCAACAAGGCTTTATACAACGCACCCCACGCGGACGACTTGTTTCAGACATCGCTTATTTACATTTTGGGCTAACTCCAGAAAAATAACTAAAAACCCCGCGAAGCGGGGTTTTTAGTAGTTAGATTTCAGAAGTTAGATATCAGTTGATCGAGAGGGTGGTTTTATTTTTGTTTAATTAAACAAAAAGCTTGCTATAGATGATATTAGTTTTACTTTGTTCTAACCACTAACCACTAACC
>NZ_PNDF01000180.1:0-339 GCF_005887195.1 Pseudoalteromonas sp. S1650
TTAAGAATGTTTATTTTTAAGAAGTAAAAGTGGTGGAGCTAAGCAGGATCGAACTGCTGACCTCCTGCGTGCAAGGCAGGCGCTCTCCCAGCTGAGCTATAGCCCCACATATGCTGGTACTTACTGTTTTATTAGCCACTTCGATTGAGACAAGGCGTAAGTTGAGGACGTTTAGTTCACTAAACGACGAAGCTTACAACGCAGTATCAAGAAGAAGTGGTGGGTCTGAGTAGATTTGAACTACCGACCTCACCCTTATCAGGGGTGCGCTCTAACCAACTGAGCTACAGACCCAAACAATAAGTGTTGTTCTCTTTACAATTAACAATCATCTGTGTG
>NZ_PNDF01000181.1:0-297 GCF_005887195.1 Pseudoalteromonas sp. S1650
TTTATTTTTTCAAAACTCAGTCTTACTTGACTCAACCAACTCATCGTTTTGCTTTTTTGTAAGCAGTCCGCCGTGTCGGTGGATGCGCATTATAGGGATGCAGCGAATTAACGCAAGCACTTTTTTGAGAAAACTTTAAAAAAACTGCCTTTTGTATCCTTTTTAGTCTAAACACCACAAAAGAGAAACTTTATTAACGCTTCAGTAACTTTTTAACCGTATTTAAGGCCATAAAAGTACAAGACTCTAAAAACAAAAAGGCCCAGCAATATAGCTGTAATGCCAGTCAGTTAAGAG
>NZ_PNDF01000182.1:0-961 GCF_005887195.1 Pseudoalteromonas sp. S1650
AAAGCCCGGGTGTTGCTGGCTGGTTTTAAAAACTCGGTTTAGTAGATCATAATTTTTAAAAAGCCAAGGGTTTGTAAGCGCATTCTCTGCTGTGATAGGCAACAAGCGAGAAGGGGTAGGATTAAATAAGTAAGGGGTGATTTTATGATTGTTATTTTGACCTAACAAGCTGATCTTTTCGCTGTTAAGTGTTGCAATCATTTGCTTATTCAGGGGAATAGAAAATTGTTGGGTTACTTTCTTACTACCACGTTGAGCGTGTAAGTTAATGCTTAATTGTGCTTGCTCGAGCGTTAGGTTTATTGCAAGTTTCTTATCTGCGATTAATGCACTTTTTATCTCAGGTGTCAGGGCTATTTGCTTTGCTTTAAAGTTATCGTAGCTTTGTGCATTTATAATTAAGTGACTGCCATCTTCAATAAGCAGCATCAGCAATTGATCATCACTTGCCTGCTCTTCACCAACAAAAGTACGGCGATATTTTTGGTTTTTTTGGTTACGCTTTCCTTGTAGTGCTATGCCAATTTTTCCTCGATGTAATTGAGCAGCTTCGAACTCGATTAGCGCGGCCACTTGGTGTTTATTTGCCACATCAATGAGCGAACTCGGCTTTGGAGCAGGAAAGTCCATGACTGGGTGATTAGCCGTTGAGGGGGGGGTAATATCTAACCGCGATAATGCCGTCGATTGAGTGTTACGTAGCCAGTAAGCGTTACCGTCTTGCTCCCAAGGGCCCGATACAATATGGAAGCTAGGCTGGATATTCTCTACAAAATCAGCAAAACCTTGTTCTATTTCCGACCAATTTTTAAAAGTACTCTTAAGCAGTGAGTTAGCTGTTGAAAGTGTGGCTTCGCTGTGTGGGTTCGCTAATCTGAGCTCTTCAATAAAGTGAGCAAAGTACTGTGCCCGTTCAGGAGAGCTTAAAAGGTAATGAATTATAAAAAAATTAAGTCCACGT
>NZ_PNDF01000183.1:0-297 GCF_005887195.1 Pseudoalteromonas sp. S1650
AATCGGCATCAAAACCTAATTTACTTTTCGTAGTTAATAACCGATTTATCCACTGACCTAATGTTTCGCTATCACGATCACTGCTAACTACATCAAATCCAATAGACTCTGCTTGAGCTCGACCAAAATAGCGATAATCGGTTATCAGTACACATTTCTCAGCAGTTATTAACGCATAAGCAGCATTACCGCTAAAACCACTTAAATAACGAATATTTTCATGACCTAACACGAGTAACGCCGTTAAACCCTTATTGCTCAAAGCCTGTTTTAAAGATTGTTGGCGAGAGGTAAATT
>NZ_PNDF01000184.1:0-434 GCF_005887195.1 Pseudoalteromonas sp. S1650
GGACCGGTCGCTGGTTGTCAGGTAATCAAACATGGCCTTGGGATAGCTACAAGCAGGCATATGCACTGGTAACATTTAATCCAGAGCTTGCTAAACAAAATTTGAATGCTGTGTTTGAGTATCAAATAACGCCAAACGATGCTGTCAGGCCATGGGATGCTGGATTTATACCTGACTTAGTGGCCTATAATTTTAGTGCAAAACGCGGTGGGGACGGCACAAATTGGAATGAGCGTAATACTAAGCCAAGCTTGGCAGCTTGGGCTGTGTGGCAGGTGTTTGAAAATACAGGCGATACTCAGTGGCTCGCGCACATATACCCTAAACTAGTTGCTTATCGTGGATGGTGGCTACGCAATCGTGATCATAATAAAAACGGTGTGCCAGAGTATGGTGCCACGGTTCTATAAGCACATTATGATATTGACGTAATG
>NZ_PNDF01000185.1:0-213 GCF_005887195.1 Pseudoalteromonas sp. S1650
TGCCGCAGCTATTGCCCGTGCAAAAGCGAAAAAGCAAGGTGCAGAGCTTGAGCCTGATAACTCTGAAGTAGCTAAAGAACGTGCAGCGCGTAAAGAACAGGCACGTAAATACAAAGAGCAAAAAGCATTAGAGCAAGGTGAAGAAAGCGTCGATAAAGACGATAAAAAGTCTGCGGTTGCTGCCGCTATCGCGCGTGCTAAAGCGAAAAAAGC
>NZ_PNDF01000186.1:0-392 GCF_005887195.1 Pseudoalteromonas sp. S1650
GGTGCCGACTATCCGAGTTGAACGGATGACCTACTGATTACAAGTCAGTTGCTCTACCAACTGAGCTAAGTCGGCACACTAAAATCGTGTGCGTTGTGCACTATAATCACTTTAAAAGAGATTATCAAATAATGGTGCCCAGAGGCGGAATCGAACCACCGACACGAGGATTTTCAATCCTCTGCTCTACCGACTGAGCTATCTGGGCAATATTTAGTTTTATGCAGAATATCAACAAGGATTTTCAATGCAATTCCCGATGGCTCTACCGACTGAGCTATCTGGGCAAAACAATTAGCTAAATGCTAATTATTAAAATAAATGGTGCCGACTATCCGAGTTGAACGGATGACCTACTGATTACAAGTCAGTTGCTCTACCAACTGAGCTAA
>NZ_PNDF01000187.1:0-255 GCF_005887195.1 Pseudoalteromonas sp. S1650
GTATGGGTCTTTTATTTTTTACCCATAGAAGCATAAAAACCCTGTTAATAAACCAAGTAAACTTAAGGTGATTCCCTATAGTAAATAAAAATATTTTCAATAATGACTTAAGGTGATTCACAAAGTAACTAGTTTTAAAGCCTTTATTTATATAGCTTGCAGCCATGCTAAAAAGGTTTAAAAATAATAATAATTGTAATAAAGTTTAAAAATACGTTGTGAATAATGGGCATAACATTATGACAGAATGCAATT
>NZ_PNDF01000188.1:0-235 GCF_005887195.1 Pseudoalteromonas sp. S1650
ATCTACTCAGACCCACCACTTTGCTCCCATACTTCGTTATGGCACGCCTCGTTTAGTGGACTAAACGTCGTTGTACCATGCCTTGTCTGGAAACAAAGTAGGTTACAAATAATAAGTACCAGCATATGTGGGGCTATAGCTCAGCTGGGAGAGCGCCTGCCTTGCACGCAGGAGGTCAGCAGTTCGATCCTGCTTAGCTCCACCACTTTTACTCCTTAAAAATAAACATTCTTAA
>NZ_PNDF01000189.1:0-269 GCF_005887195.1 Pseudoalteromonas sp. S1650
GTATGAAGCCGCTCGAGACAGGCGAGTGAGTCAGGACCTCGAGCGACTATATCGCCGACTAAATAAAGGTGATCTTGGCTGGGGTTGCAGGTGACCGGTTTCAATACCGCATCAAATTCACTATAACACCCCTGTAACTCACCAATTGCATTATCAGCCATCGTTATTTAGGCCAATATGTTTGGGCTCGCTAAACGAAACACCCCGATTGGTGCTTCGACTACAGACCCAAATTCGTTACGCTTGGTGTAATGCCCTTGCATTGTCCC